>JAIRLA010000256.1 GCA_031259795.1 Azoarcus sp. | reverse complement strand
GCCCCCCGCATAACGCCGGTCCACGATACCCGGTTCAAAGCACCTTCCCCGGATTCATCAGGCCGCGCGGGTCGAGGGTGTGTTTGATCGCCAGCATCAGGTCGAGTTCGACCGCGCTTTTGTAGCGGCGGATTTCTTCGCGTTTGAGTTGTCCGATGCCGTGTTCGGCGGAGATGGAGCCGCCGAGCGCGTCAACGAGGTCGTAGACGATGCGGTTGGCTTCGGCGCTGCATGTGGTGAAGGCGGCGTCCGCGTGTGGCGGGAAGAGGTTGTAGTGCAGGTTGCCGTCGCCGATGTGGCCGAAGGTGACGATGCGCAGGCCGGGCCGCCATGCCCGTAGGGCGTCGCCGGCGCGGGTGATGAATTCGGCGATGCGGTCGAGCGGTACGGAGATGTCGTGCTTGATGCTGAATCCTTCGCGCTTTTGCGCTTCGTTGGCGTTTTCGCGCAATGCCCACAGGTTTTCGCTCTGGGCAAGCGTCGCGGCGAGCGCGGCGTCGGTGACTTCTCCCGCCGCGATGGCGGCTTGCAGTGTTTGTTCGAGCAGGCCGGTGAGCGGCGCGTCGGCGGCGGTGTCGGAGAGTTCCATCAGTACCGCCCAAGGGGTGGGGGAGGGCAGGGGGGGGCGGCAGCGCGGCATGTGCTTGAGCGCCAGTTCGAGGAGTGCGCGCCCGACAAGCTCGAAGGCGGTGACGCGCTCGCCGCAGGCGGCGCGAAGGCGCGCGAGCAGGGCGACCGCCGCCGCCGGATCGGGGACGGCGGCCCAGGCGGTCGCGCTTGTCCGCGGGGCGGGGAAAAGTTTGAGCGCCGCGGCGGTGATGATGCCCAGCGTGCCTTCGGCGCCGATGAAAAGCTGCTTCAGGTCGTAGCCGCTGTTGTCCTTGCGCAGGGCGCGCAGGCCGTTCCAGACGCGGCCATCGGGCAGCACGGCTTCCAGCCCGAGCGTGAGATCGCGCATGTTGCCATAGCGCAGGACGTGTATTCCTCCGGCGTTGGTCGATAGGGTGCCGCCGATCTCGCAACTGCCGCCGGAGGCCAGCGCCAGCGGAAACAGGCGGCCGGCGGCGGCGGCGGTTTCGCGCACCGCCGCCAGTGTGCAGCCGGCTTCCACGCAGATCGTGTCGTTGCCGATGTCGAGCGCGCGCACATGGTCGAGGCGCGACAGGTTGATGAGCAGCGACGCGCCGCCGGGCAAGGGCGTCGCGCCGCCGCACAGGCCGGTGTTGCCGCCCTGCGGCACCATCGCTACGCCGGCTTCGGCGCAGGCGCGCATGACCGCCGCCACTTCGGCGGTCGCCGCCGGTTTGACCACCGCGAGGGCGCGGCCCGTGTAGCGGTCGCGCTGGTCGGTGAGAAATGGCGATATGTCGACCGGATCGGTCAGCACGTGCGCGCCGCCGACGATGGCGGCCAGGCGCGCGAGCAGGCCGCCCGCCGCCGGTTCAGCCGTCCCGCTCATCCCGTTCGTCCCGCCCGTCGAGGCGCTCGGCGTAGAGGTCGTGTACGTCGCAATCGCTGATCCGGACGCGGACGAAATCGCCCGCTTCCAGCCCTTCGCCGTCCGGGATCATCACCAGCCCGTCGATTTCGGGCGCGTCGCCCGGCGAACGGGCCAGCGCGCCTTCTTCTTCATCCACTTCGTCGACCAGCACGGTCATTTCGCTTCCGATGCGGGCTTCGAGGCACTGGGTGGAGATGTCTTCCTGGAACGCCATCAGCCTGGCGCGGCGCTCTTCCCGCAATTCGGCGGGCACCGCGCCGGGCAGGGCGTTCGCCGCCGCGCCTTCGACGGGGGAATAAGCGAAGGCGCCGACGCGGTCGAGGCGGGCTTCTTCCAGGAAGCGCAGCAGCAGATCGAAATCCTCTTCCGTCTCGCCGGGAAAGCCGGTGATGAAGGTCGACCGGATGGTGATGCCGGGACAGATATCGCGCCAGCGCCGGATGCGTTCCAGCGCGTTTTCGGTGTTGGCCGGGCGTCGCATCGCCTGCAATATGCAGGGGCTGGCATGCTGGAAGGGGGCGTCGAGGTAGGGCAGGAGGCGGCCCTCGGCCATCAGTTCGACGATGCCGTCGACGCTCGGATAGGGATACAGATAGTGCAGGCGAATCCAGACGCCAAGCTCGCCCAGGGCCTTCGCCAGTTCCGGCAGCCGGGTCTTGAGCGGTCTGCCGCCCCAGAAGCCGGTGCGATAGCCCATGTCGACGCCGTAGGCGGAAGTGTCCTGCGAGACGACGATGATTTCCCGCACGCCCGCGTCGACCAGCGTTTCCGCCTCGCGCATGATCTCGTGGAGGGGACGGCTCGCCAGCGCGCCGCGCAGCGCCGGGATGATACAGAACGTACAGGCGTGGTTGCAGCCTTCCGAAATTTTCAGGTAGGCATAGTGCCCCGGCGTGAGGCGGACGCCCTGCGGCGGGACGAGGCCGGTGAAGGGATCGTGCGGTCTGGGCAAGTGGCGATGCACGGCCCGCATCACTTCGTCGGCGGCGTGCGGCCCGGTCACGGCAAGCACGCGCGGATGCGCCGTCCGCACGATCTCGCCGCGCGCGCCCAGGCAGCCGGTGACGATGACCTTGCCGTTTTCGGCCAGCGCCTCGCCGATGGCGTCGAGCGATTCATCGACCGCGGCGTCGATGAAGCCGCAAGTGTTGACGACGACGAGATCGGCGTCGTCGTAAGCGCCCGCGATTTCATACCCTTCCGCGGACAGGCGGGTGAGGATGTGCTCGGAGTCGACCGTGGCTTTCGGGCATCCGAGGCTGACGAAACCGATTCTCGGCGGGCGCGCGCTGGGGGAAGAATTCATCTGGCTTGATCGGGGAAAAAAACGCCCCGCGAAGGGGCGTTAGCAACAATGGAACGAGAATGCCGCCGATGCGCTTACTTGCCAGCGGGAAACTTGCCGGGCGGCGGCGGGAGATTCTCGCCCTTGCCCGCCGCCTGCCCGGGATGCGCGCCGAACTGGGGCGTGAACTGGAAGCCGGTGAACATGTTGCGCGTCTGGCTTTCGACCTGTTCCTGCATTTGCTGGAACATTTTCTTCGATTGCTCGACGTAGGCGCTCATCATGTTCTGCAACGCCGGCCCCTGGAAATTCAGGAATTGCGACCACAGATCATGGCTGATCGAATTGTTTTCGCCATAGATACCGCGCACCTGGTCCTGCAATTTGTTCTGCATGTCCGAGAAAGCCTTGATATTGTTTTCGAGGTACTTGCCCATCATGCCCTGCAAGGCGTGTCCGTAAAAGCGGATCACATGCGAGAGCAGGTCGCTGGTAAACATCGGCACACCGCCGCTTTCTTCCTCCAGAATGATTTGCAACAAGATGCTGCGGGTAAGATCTTCCCCCGTCTTGGCATCGACCACCTGGAAGTCCTCATGTCCAAGCACAAGCTCCTTGACGTCGATCAAAGTGATGTAAGAGCTGGTACGGGTGTCGTAAAGACGACGGTTGGGGTATTTTTTGATCAGGCGTGTTTGATCGCCCATGGGGAGCCTCCTGGATCAGACGATTCGCCCGCACGTCACGGATACGGGCGCTTTTCATTATATATCGCTCGAAAAAATAAAAACCCCGCCATTGGCGGGGTTTTCGGGGCGCCGCATGCATGCCGTCGGGACAGCCGCCCGGCGGCGCGCGACGGCTCACTGATAGTTCAGTCCACCGTTGATATTGAGCGTAGCGCCCGTGGTGAAGCCGGACAACTCGTCGGCGAGGAAGACCACGGCGAAACCGATCTCCTCCGGCTTGGCCAAGCGCTTCATGGGCACTGAATCAATGATGCCTTTCAGGATGTCCTCGCGGATCGCCGTCACCATCTTGGTGGCGACATAACCCGGCGCGATGGCGTTGACGGTCACGCCCTTGGTCGCCAACTCCTGCGCGAGCGCCTTGGTGAAGCCGATCACCCCGGCCTTGGCCGCGGAATAATTGGTTTGTCCGGCCTGGCCCTTGACGCCATTGACCGAGGAAATATTGATGATACGGCCCCAGCCGCGTTCCGCCATCTTGGCCGAAACCTGCTTGGTCACGTTGAACAGGCTGGAAAGATTGGTGTTGATGACCGCGTCCCACTGTTCGCGCTCCATCCGGGCGAACATCTTGTCGCGGGTGATCCCGGCGTTATTCACGAGGATGTCGATCGGCCCGGCCTTTTGCTCGGCCTCGGCCGCCATGGCCTGCACCGAGGCCAGATCGGCCACATCGCCGGCGACCGGGATGAAATCCTTGAAACCGGCGGCTTCCTGCTCTTGCAGCCACTGGTCCTTGTTGTCGAATTGGGGATGGTAAGCCGCCACCACCTTGTGGCCCGCCTTGGCCAGGGCTTGGGCGATAGCGGTACCGAGGCCGCCCATGGCGCCGGTAACGAGAGCAACTCTTTGGGACATTTATCGAATCCTCTTCAGGAACAATCCACCCGGATCGCGCGCCGCAAGCGGCGGAAGCACCCGGCCCCGTCATGCGGCACGGAACATGAAAACGAAGTGCGCGCCGCAAAACCCGTGCATTATAGGCCCGGATTCCGGAGCGGAAGCAAGAATCTGGATATTCAGACGGGGGACGGGCGTCCTGTGGCGTATTCGATTCTTGGCGGTGGGGAGTGGCGTCCAACCATCCGGCGCGAAGCGTCGCTGTTTTCTTTGCGGTGGACAATGAACAAGCGCCCCATTCCTTCCACCCCCCTCTTTAGAACCTATTCCAATAGGCCTACCCTGAACCGCGGCAATCCATGCGGCGGTTCAAGGCGAGCCTATTGGAATGGATTCCTGATACCCGACCTTCAGCCGTCCGCGAATCCGGTCAACGCGAAAACCCTGACGCCCTGCCGCTCCAGGCGTTGGCGTCCGCCAAGGCTTGGCAGGTCGATGACGAAGGCGCACTCGACGATCCTGCCGCCCGCCTGGCGCAAAAGCGCGCACGCCGCCCCGGCGGTGCCGCCCGTGGCGAGCAAATCATCAACGAGCAGGACGTGTTCATCGGCCGCGATGGCGTCGGTGTGGATTTCGATGCGATCCGCGCCGTATTCCAGATCGTAATCGCGCCCGATCGTCGCGGCGGGCAGCTTGCCCTGCTTGCGTATCGGCACGAATCCCGCCCCCAGCGCACAGGCAAGCGGCGCGCCGATGATGAAACCGCGCGCTTCAATGGCGGCGACCTTGTCGATCCTCGTTCCGGCGTAACGATCAGTCAGTAGCCGGATGGCAAGCCGGAACCCCGCGCCGTCCCCGAGCAAGGTCGTGATGTCGCGGAACAGCACGCCCGGCTCGGGACAGTTCGGGATGGTGCGGATGCGGGATTTGATCGCCGCGCTGGCCTGCGCGGCGGACATCCCCGCTTCCAGCGCCGGGACGGGGACGCCGTTTTCCGTGCCTTGCATGATCGTCTGCCCGCGCGGCGGCGTTGAGCCGCGCTCAATTCGCCCGCGCGCTACCGCGCCGGACGATTTCGGATTTGGCGTGGAGAAGATCGACCATGTCATCGAGAATGTGCGCGGTTTCATCGAGGATGATGTCGCGCGCGCTCTTGCGCGCCTTTTCGGCGGCGAGTTGCCGGGTCAGGCTGCGCTCGCTGTCGAGCAGACCGTCGTCACTGAGCATTTCCTCGCTGTCTTCTTCATCGCCTTGCGCGCCGATGATCTTGGCGCGCGCCTTGGCGCGGGCTTCGAGACGGGCGCGCTCGGCGCGGCGGACGCTCTCCTTGAGGGAGAGCGTCTTGCGCTCGCGCAGGATTTTCAGATCGCCGACTTCCTCCCGCAGCATGCGGAAACCCGCGTCGAGGGCGGTTCTTTGCTCGTGGCGCAGGGCAAGAGCGGGCAGGAGCGGCGTGACGCTGCCGACGCTGCGGAATTCGGCGGGGCCGATGCGCGTCCACGGCATGGCGTTATCGTAGGACGACTCACCGAAGTTCCTGGCGTCGATCAGCGAGGGCAAGGCAATGTCCGGACTGACGCCGCGCAATTGGGTGGTGCCGCCCGAGATGCGGAAAAACTGGGCGATGGTCATCTTCAATTCCCCGTAGCGCCGTTTTCCGCTGGCCTTGCGCGTATCGCCATTCAAGGCGTCGAGGTCGATCAGGGTTTGCACCGTCCCCTTGCCGAAACTGTCTTCGCCGATCACGATGCCGCGTCCGTAATCCTGTATCGCGGCGGCGAAAATCTCGGAAGCCGAAGCCGAAGCGCGGTTGATGAGCACGCCAAGCGGCCCGTTCCAGGCCATGCCCGGCACGGGATCGTGCTCGACGCGCGTCTGGCCGCGCGCATTGTGGTGGATGACGACGGGGCCGGAATCAATGAAAAGCCCGGTGAGAGAGACCGCTTCATCGAGCGAACCGCCGGCGTTGTTGCGCAGGTCGATGAGCAGGGCGTCGATCTTGTCGCGCTTGAGATCCTCGATAATCTTGGCGACATCGCGGGTAGCGCTGCGGAATTGGGCGCCGTTGTTGCGGCGCGCCTCGGTATCCTGATAGAAACCGGGCAGCTTGATGACGCCGATGCGCCGGGCTTTCTTGCCCTCGCCATCGCCGCCGACCGTGCGCACCGAACCGGAAGCGGCCTGGTTTTCGAGGCGGATGGTGTCGCGCACCAGCATCACGCGGCGGTGTTCGCCATCGCCCGAATCGGCGGGCAGGATATCGAGCACGACCGAAGTATCGCGGCTGCCGCGGATGAGCGTGACCGCTTCGCTGACCCGCCAGCCGGTGATGTCGACCATGGGCGCCTCCTTGCCCTGGGCGACGCCGACGATGCGATCGC
This sequence comes from Azoarcus sp., assembly GCA_031259795.1. Classification (GTDB taxonomy): domain Bacteria; phylum Pseudomonadota; class Gammaproteobacteria; order Burkholderiales; family Rhodocyclaceae; genus WRNU01. Next base: position 1,192 of record JAIRLA010000256.1, on the reverse strand, counting down.
CGATATTGATCTGGCCCGAGCGCGCGGCCGGGCCGCCGGGAACAAGCTCGCGCACGACAATATAATCATCGCGCTCTTGCAGCACCGCGCCGATACCGACGAGCGACAGTTTCATCGAAATAGCGAAATCCTCGGCGGCGCGCGGGCCAAGATAATTGGTGTGCGGTTCGAGCGTACCGGCCCAGGCGTTCATGAACAACTGGAACACATCATCGCTGTTGAGCTTGGCGGAACTCTCCAGCGCGTGTTCATAGCGTTTGACGAGCGTCTGGCGGATAGCGGCGTCATCCTTGCCCGCCATGCGCAGGCGCAGCCAGTCGTTCTTGATGCGTTTGCGCCATATTTCACGCAGTTCCGCCTCGGAAGCCGCCCACGGCGCTTCCCTGCGGTCCGGCGCGTAACTCTCGTCGACAGTGAAATCGAAATCGCTGGCGAGCAGAGCGCGGATCACGGACAATTGTTTTTCGGCGCGCTCGGCATAGCGGGCGAACATGACGAAAGGCGCGCCGAGCTTGCCTTCGAGAATAGCGTCATCGAGGATCGTGCGCAGGGACGCGAAACCGTCGACGTCGGACTGGAGAAAGAAAAGGCGGGCGGGGTCGAGCGCTTCCAGATAGCGGACGAAGATCTTCTCCGAAAGCGCGTCATCGAGCGGCGAAGCCTGGTAGTGATAACGCGACAACAAATGCGCGCTGGTCATGGCGGCCTCGGCGTGCGCCCGGGTGGGCTGAAGAGGGGCGGCGGCCACAGACGCGGCGGCGAGCAGGCACGCGGCGGCGCTTGTGACGATCCAGCTTGAAAGGCGAGTCGGCATGGGATTCAACTGTTTCAGCGAGACATAGATACGCGAAGTATGAACGAAATCGCGCGCCAGTACACCTTGCCATGTCCCGGCGCGCAAAATCACAGATCCACAGTGTAGGCGTCCGCGCGAGCTTATGCGTGCGGCTTTATCCACACGCGGCCCGCGCGCCGCGCCGCGCCTGACGGTCATGGAAGCCACGGGTGGTACAGGGGGGAGGGGAATTCCTTGGAAAAACTCGTCATTGCGAAAACTTCCTACTTCGTCATTGCGTCATTGCGAGGCGCGCATCGACGCGGCAATCCATGCGGCGGTTCGAGGCGGGCCTCTTGGAATGGATTCTTGGGATTCCCCTCCCCTCTTCCGGCCCTCGGCCACTCTCTCCCCCTG
>JAIRLA010000249.1 GCA_031259795.1 Azoarcus sp. | reverse complement strand
CGCGCTGTTTGTCCTGGGCGCGAGCATGGGGGCGCGGGCGCAGACGAGTCTGCTCAATGTTTCGTATGATGTTTCGCGCGAGTTGTACAAGGACATCAATCCCGCGTTTGCCGCGCGCTGGAAGGCGGAAAGCGGCGAGGAGGTGAGCGTCCGGCAATCGCACGGCGGCTCCAGTAAACAGGCGCTGTCGGTGGCGGCGGGGCTGGAGGCCGATGTGGTGACGATGAACCAGGCGCCCGACATCGACCTGCTCGTCGAGCGCGGCGCGCTGGTGGCGGCGGACTGGCGGCAGCGTTTTCCGCATGACGCTTCGCCCTACACTACGATTTCCGTGTTCCTGGTGCGCAAGGGCAATCCCAAGAGCATCAAGGATTGGGACGACCTGGCGCGCGCCGGGGTGCAGGTCATCGTGCCCAATCCCAAGGTCTCGGGCAATGGCCGCTATACCTATCTCGCGGCGTGGGGGTATGCGCTCGGGAAGAACACGACCGAAAAGGACGGCGGCGCGGCGGCGGCGCGGGAATTCGTGCGCAGGCTCTTCGCCAATGTGCCGGTGCTCGACGGCGGCGGGCGCGGCGCGACCACGACGTTTACGCAGCGCGATACGGGCGACGCGCTGGTGACGTTCGAGAACGAGGCTATCCTGATCGCCCGCGAATTGGGCGGGGACAAGTTCGATATCGTTTATCCGTCGGTCTCGATCGAGGCGTCCGCGCCGGTGGCGGTGGTGGATAAGGTGGCGGCGCGGCGCGGTACGCAGCGGCAGGCCAGGGCCTATCTGGATTTCCTGTTTGCGCCCGAGGGGCAGGAAATCATCGCCCGGCACAGTTTCCGCCCGCGCGACGAGGGCGTGCTGGCCCGCAACGCCAGCCGTTTCCCGGCCATCCGCACTTTCACCGTGGAGCAGGCGTTCGGCGGCTGGGACAAGGTGCGCGAGCACTTCGCCGATGGCGGTATTTACGACCAGATCGTTTCCGCCGCCAAACGTTGATGAGCAAAACGACGCGCGTTCTTCCGGGTTTCGGCCTGTCGCTGGGGGTGACGCTTACCTGGCTGTCGCTCATCGTCCTGCTGCCGCTCTCTTCGGTCTTCCTGAAAGCCTCGGACTTGTCGCTGGCGGAGTTCTGGAAGGTGGTGAGCGCGCCGCGGGTGGTGGCTTCGTACAAGCTCTCGTTTGGCATGTCGCTGGCGGCGGCGGCGATCAACGCCGTGTTCGGCATGATGCTGGCCTGGTGCCTGGTGCGTTACCGCTTTTTCGGCAAGCGCCTGGTCGATGCGCTGATCGACTTGCCCTTCGCCCTGCCCACGGCGGTGGCGGGGATCGCGCTGACCGCGCTCTACGCGAAGAACGGCTGGATCGGCCAGTACCTCGCCTTGTTCGACATCCAGGTGGCCTTCAAGCCGCTGGGCGTGCTGGTGGCGCTGGTGTTCATCGGCCTGCCGTTCGTGGTGCGCACGGTGCAGCCGGTGCTCGAAGATCTGGACATCGAGCATGAAGAAGCCGCGGCCAGCCTGGGGGTGGGGCGCTGGCGGACGTTTCGCCACGTCATACTGCCCGTGCTGCTGCCGGCGCTCCTGACCGGCTTCACGCTCGCCTTCGCGCGCGCGGTGGGCGAGTACGGCTCGGTGATCTTCATCGCCGGGAATATTCCAATGGTTTCGGAGATCGTGCCGCTGATGATCATCACCAAGCTCGAACAATACGATTATCCGGGCGCGACGGCGGTGGCCGAGGTCATGCTGCTGATTTCCTTCGCGCTGCTTTTTCTCATCAACGGTCTGCAAGCATGGACGGCCAGGCGGACGGGGAGGGATCGTTGATGGCGGCGATCCTGCAACGCGGCGCGGACCCGGCGGCCCGTTTCGAGGCGCGCGCCGCCACGCGCGAAGCGCCATGGGTGAAATGGACGCTGATCGTCGTGGCGCTGCTCTTTTTCGCGCTCTTCTTGCTGATGCCGCTCGTCGCGGTATTCATCGAGGCGCTGCGCAAGGGATGGGAGGCGTATTTCGCCGCGCTCATCGAACCGGACGCGCTGGCTTCGGTCCGCCTCACCCTGATCGCCGCGGGCATCGCCGTGCCGCTCAACCTCGTTTTCGGCGTGGCGGCGGCGTGGGCGATCGCCAAGTTCGAGTTCCGCGGCAAGCACTTCCTGATAACCCTCATCGACCTGCCGTTTTCGGTGTCGCCGGTCATCGCGGGGCTGATCTACGTGCTGATGTTCGGCGCTTTCGGCTGGTTCGGGCCGTGGCTGGACACGCACGGCGTCAAGATCGTCTTCGCCGTACCCGGCATCGTCCTGGCGACGGTGTTCGTGACCTTCCCGTTCGTGGCGCGCGAACTGATTCCGCTCATGCAGGCGCAGGGGCGGGAAGAGGAAGAAGCCGCCATCGTGCTCGGCGCCAGCGGCTGGCGCACCTTCTGGCACGTCACCCTGCCCAATATCCGCTGGGGGCTGCTCTACGGCGTCATCCTCTGCAACGCTCGCGCCATGGGCGAATTCGGCGCGGTCAGCGTCGTGTCGGGCCACATCCGCGGCGAAACCAACACCATGCCATTGCATGTGGAAATTCTTTACAACGAATACCAGTTCGCCGCCGCCTTCGCCGTGGCGTCGCTGCTGGCGCTGCTGGCGCTGGTCACACTGGGGATCAAGGTCTGGGTCGAGCGCCATGTGTCGCGCTCCGGCCCGGAGGCGCAGGACGGGGCAACATCATGAGCATCCAGGTTCGCAATATCGCCAAGCGTTTCGGCAGCTTCACCGCGCTCGATGGCGTAACGCTCGATTTTCCTTCCGGAGAACTCGTGGCGCTGCTCGGGCCGTCGGGCTGCGGCAAGACCACCTTGCTGCGCATCATCGCCGGGCTGGAAAAAGCCGATGGCGGGCAAGTGCTGCTCGAAGGCGAAGACGCTTCCAGCCGGCACGTGCGCGAGCGCCAGGTCGGCTTCGTCTTCCAGCACTACGCGCTTTTCCGCCACATGACGGTGTTCGACAACGTCGCCTTCGGCATGCGCATGAAGCCGCGCGCGCAACGCCCCACGGCGCGGCAAATCCGCGAAAAGGTCCACAGCCTGCTCGAACTGGTGCAACTGGACTGGCTGGCCGACCGCTTCCCCTCGCAACTGTCCGGCGGCCAGCGCCAACGCATCGCGCTCGCCCGCGCCTTGGCGGTCGAACCGCGCGTGCTGCTGCTCGACGAACCGTTCGGCGCGCTCGACGCCAAAGTGCGCAAGGAACTGCGGCGCTGGCTGCGGCGCCTGCACGACGAGCTGCACATCACCTCGATCTTCGTCACCCACGATCAGGAAGAAGCGCTGGAAGTCGCCGACCGCGTCGTGCTGATGAACCGGGGCCGCGTCGAACAAGTCGGCGCGCCCGAGGAAGTCTATCGCCAGCCGGCGACGCCCTTCGTGTACAGCTTTCTTGGCGCGGTCAATCTCTTCCACGGGCGCGTCGACAGCGAAGGCGTGCGCGTGGGCGACGACCTGCTGCCGCGCGCGGCGCAGGAGGGCGGACTGGCGGAAGGCGCACAGGTGCTGGCGTTCGCCCGTCCCCATGAACTCGACATCATTGCCGACGGCGGCGGGGAAAGCGGCATGGCGGCGAAAGTCTGCCGGGCGCTCTCCTTCGGCGCCACCACCCGCATCGAACTCGAAGGCAGCGACGGCCAGCATTTTGAAGTAGAACTCACGCGCGAGCGCGCCGAGGCGCTCGACCTGGCGGCTGGGCAGGCGGTACGGCTGGTGCCCTCGAATCTGCGGATTTTCGAATACGAAGAGGGCGCGGGCATTTGAGTAAGCGCGGCAAAACGAACAGCAAAACGGAAAAAGCGACAGGAGCGGCACAATGAATTTCCAGCAATTACGCATCGTGCGGGAAACGGCGCGGCGCGGCTTCAACCTCACGGCGGTCGGCAACGCCCTCTTCACCTCGCAATCGGGCGTCTCCAAGCACATCAAGGATCTGGAAGACGAAATCGGTCTCGAACTCTTCGTCCGCCGAGGCAAGCGCCTGCTCGGACTGACCGAGCCGGGCAAGGAAGTCCTCGTCATGGTCGAACGCATGCTGATCGACGCCGCCAACATCAAGCGCTTGGCCGAACAATACGCCAGCACCGACGCCGGGCAGCTCACCGTCGCCACCACCCACACCCAGGCGCGCTACGCCTTGCCGCCGGTCGTCACCGCTTTCAAGCGCGACTTCCCCAAGGTGCATCTCAAACTGCACCAAGGCAGCCCGGCGGAGATCGCGCAAATGCTGCTCGATGGCGAAGCCGACATCGGCGTGGCGACCGAAACCATCGCCGCGGTGCCGGAGCTGGTCTCGTTTCCATACTATAGCTGGCGTCACGCCGTGATCGTCCCTGCCGGACATCCCCTTGCCGCCGTACAACCGCTGACCCTGCAAGACGTGGTCAACTACCCGATCATCACCTACCACGAAGGTTTCACTGGCCGCGCCCGCATCGACAGCGCCTTCGCCGCCGGAGAACTGACGCCCGCGATCGTCATGTCGGCGCTCGACGCCGACGTCATCAAGGCTTACGTCGGACTGGGGCTGGGCATCGGCATCGTCGCTTCCATGGCCTACGACGCCGCGCGCGACACCGACATCACGCTGCTGGAGAGCGCGCACCTCTTCCCGGAAAACGTCACCCGCATCGCCGTGCGCCGCGGCCAATACCTGCGCGGCTTCGCCTACCGCTTCATGGAACTGTGCTCGCCGGAACTGACCGAAGAAAAAATCGTCACCAG
>JAIRLA010000205.1 GCA_031259795.1 Azoarcus sp. | reverse complement strand
GAACCATGACCCTTCGCACACGCAAACAATGCCGCTTTCCCGCCAAGCCCTCAAAATCGCCGCGCTCCAGACCGTCTCCGGCCCCGACGCGGCGGCCAATCTCGCCGTTGCCGGGGGCCTGATCGCCGAGGCCGCCGGCGCGGGCGCGCGGCTGGTGGCCTTGCCCGAGTATTTCGGGCTGATGTCCGGCGACGAAGCCGCCAGGCTGCATGCCTGCGAGACGGATGGCAACGGGCCGACGCAGGATTTCCTGCGCGAGGCCGCCGTGCGCCACGGCGTGTGGATCGTCGGCGGCACCCTGCCGCTGAAGGCCGATGCGCCGGATAAAGTGCGCAATGCCACACTGGTTTTCGACGAACACGGCAAATGCGTGGCGCGCTATGACAAAATCCATCTTTTCGATTTCGCGCGCGGCGGCGAGCGCTACGACGAAGCCCATACCATCGAGGCGGGTAATCGTGTGACGTGCTTCGATTCTCCCGCCGGTAGAATTGGCCTCGCGGTATGCTATGACTTGCGTTTTCCCGAACTTTTCCGGGCGATGGGGGAAGTCGATTTGATCGTCCTGCCGGCTGCTTTTACGTACACTACCGGGCAAGCGCACTGGGAAACGCTGTTGCGCGCGCGGGCGATCGAAAATCAGTGCTACCTGATGGCTCCGGCCCAGGGCGGACATCATCCGCATGGACGCCGTACCTGGGGGCACAGCATGATTGTCGATCCGTGGGGCGAAATCCTCGCCTGCCACGAGGAGGGAACGGGGATGGCCGTGGCCGTGCTCGATCGCGCGCGGATCGCCGCGATCCGCCGCGCCCTGCCGGCCCTGCGCCACCGCCGCCCGGAGCTTTTGGGCGGATGAGCCGATTGATGACTGGACACACGGACACACGAATACACAATGACAAAAGATGCGCTCAAGGTCGCCGACCATTATCTGCTTTCATCCCATGATCTGGGCCGGGAAGACATCGAAAAGGTGTTCCGCAAGCTGATGCGGCACGACATTGATTATGCCGACCTGTATTTCCAGTACAGCCGCGCCGAAGGCTGGAGTCTGGAGGAGGGCATCGTCAAGTCGGGCAGTTTCGACATCGAGGAAGGCGTCGGCGTGCGTGCGGCAAGCGGCGAGAAAACCGCTTTCGCCTATTCCGACGACATTGCCGCGAATGCGCTCGCCGATGCCGCCCGCGCCACGCGGGCCATCGCCGCCGCGGGAGAGAGGCGGCGGGTGGCCGTCGCGCCGTGCAAGACGCGTCCCCGCCTCTATCGCGCCGACGATCCGCTCGCTTCGCTCGACGACACCGCCAAGGTGCGCCTGCTCGAACGGCTGGAAAAAATCGCCCGCGCCGCCGATCCGCGCGTCACGCAGGTGATGGCGCATCTGGGCGGATCGTGGGAGGTCGTGCTGGTCGCGCGCAACGACGGCCACATGGCCGCCGATGTGCGGCCCCTGGTGCGGGTGTCCCTGAGCGTCATCATGGAAGCGGATGGGCGGCGCGAGCAAGGCAGCGCCGGAGGCGGCGGACGTTACGATTACGCCTATTTCACGGAAGAGAGGTTGCGCGACTATGCGCTTGCCGCCGTGCATCAGGCCAGCGTCAATCTCGATGCCATCCCGGCCCCGGCGGGTACGATGACCGTGGTATTGGGGCCGGGCTGGCCCGGCATTCTGTTGCACGAGGCGATCGGCCACGGGCTGGAGGGCGATTTCAACCGCAAGGGCAGTTCCACCTTTTCCGGACGCATCGGCCAACAGGTCGCCGCGCGCGGCGTGACCGTGGTCGACGACGGTTCGCTGCCGGAGCGGCGCGGCTCGCTCACCATCGACGACGAAGGCACTCCGGGCGGGCGCACCGCGCTCATCGAGGATGGCATCCTCGTCGGCTACATGCAGGACATGATGAACGCCCGCCTGATGAACATGGCGCCCACTGGCAATGGGCGGCGCGAATCCTACGCCCATCTGCCCTTGCCGCGCATGACCAACACTTTCATGCTCAACGGCGGGCACGATCCGGCCGAGATCATCAAATCGGTGGAAAAAGGACTTTACGCGGTCAATTTCGGCGGCGGCCAGGTCGATATCACGTCGGGCAAATTCGTGTTTTCCACCGCCGAGGCTTACCTGATCGAAAATGGCAAGATCACCCGCCCGGTCAAGGGCGCCACCCTGATCGGCAATGGCCCCGACGTGCTGACGCGCGTGAGCCTGATCGGCAACGACATGGCGCTCGATCCCGGTGTCGGCACCTGTGGCAAGGACGGACAGAGCGTGCCGGTGGGCGTGGGGCAGCCAACCCTGAAGATCGACGCCCTGACGGTGGGCGGGACGGCATGAGATCGTCCGCGGGCAAGCGCGGCGGACTCCACGCGGGCCGGATCGGCAAGGCGCGCCGGATTGGCGCCCCCGCGCGTCCGCATCGTCCCGGCGCGGATTGGTCGATATGCCGATGGCGCCGCCGCGCCTGGACATGAAAAATGGAAATCTTCATACTGGTTGTCCTGATTGTCATCAATGGCGCTTTCGCCATGTCGGAAATCGCGCTGGTCGCCGCCCGGCGCGCCAAACTCGCCAAACTGGCCGAAGAAGGGGACGCGGCGGCCAAAGTGGCGGTCGCCCTCGGTGACGAACCCACCCGCTTTCTGTCGACCGTCCAGATCGGAATCACCCTGATCGGCATTCTGAGCGGGGTGGTGGGCGAAGCCGCGCTCGCCGCGCCGATCGCTTCCTGGCTGCGCGAGTCGGGCATGGAGCAACGGGCAAGCGAGATCAGTGCGACCGCGTTCGCGGTGCTGTTGATTACCTACGTGTCGATCGTGATCGGCGAACTGGTGCCAAAGCGCATTGCCCAGATCAACCCCGAAGGCATCGCCCGCCGCGTGGCAAGGCCGATGTATGCGCTGGCGCTCGTTTCGCGCCCGGCCGTGCGCGCGCTTTCGGCATCGACCGCATTGCTGTTGCGCCTCCTGGGCTTGCGCGACGGAAAAACGCCCGGCGTCACCGAGGAAGAAATCCATGCCCTGCTCGAAGAAGGCTCGGAGAGCGGCGTCATCGAGAAAAACGAGCATGCCATGGTGCGTAACGTCTTTCGCCTCGATGATCGCCAGATCGGCTCGCTGATGGTGCCGCGCTCGGACATCGTCTGGCTCGACATCGAGCGCCCGCTGGAAGAAAACCTTTCCCGCGTGGCCGAATCGGAACATTCGCGCTTCCCCGTGTGCCGGGGCGGGCTGGACGACATCCTCGGCATCATTTCGAGCAAGCAGCTTTTCACCCAGACGCTCAAGGGCGGCAAGGCCGATATCTCCAGCCAGTTGCAAAGTCCGGTCTATGTCCCCGAGTCGCTCACCGGCATGGAGTTGCTCGAACAATTCCGCGCTTTCAGTTCGCACATGGTGTTCGTCATCGACGAATACGGCGAGGTGCAAGGGCTGGTGGCGCTTCAGGATGTGATGGAAGCGGTCATCGGCGAATTCCGCACCGAGAGGCAGGAGGACGCTTGGGCCGTGCAGCGGGAAAACGGTTCATGGTTGCTCGATGGCCTCATCCCTCTGCCTGAACTCAAGGATCTGCTCGAACTCAAGGAAGTCCCCGAAGAAGACAAGGGCCGCTACCACACGCTCTCGGGTATGATTATGTGGCTGCTTGGGCGCTTGCCGCGCACGGGCGATGTCATCACCTGGGAGACGTGGCGGCTCGAAGTCGTCGATCTCGACGGCAAGCGCATCGACAAGGTGCTGGCCAGCCGTTTGCCCGGGCCGGCGGACGAAGCAGGCGAAGCGGACGCCAATTGAACTGGCGGAGCGAGAACAACAAGCACGACAAGCACAGTCGGGAGTCTGGCCTTATGGCGAACAAACGTTTTCATTCATTCATCGCGCCATGGCTGTTTTTCGTCTTCGCCGGCATTGCCATGCTGCTTGCCGGATGCGGCAGGGAATTGCAGCAACGGCAAGCCTTCATCGATTTCTTGCAGGATGAAATGGCCAAGCAGCAAACCAGCATCGCTGTGCCTACTTCAACGATGCGCAAGAGATTCGGCGAATACGCGACACACTACGATGTGGTCGTCGATTTCAATAAAGCTGTCGCCGAACACGTGGGTAAACCCCTGAACAGGTTGTACCGCGACAGCCGCGTGGTTCTCGGCAATCCCGAAGCGGACGCCGAAACGCGCAAACGCGCCATTCTCGCTTCCCGGAACATGCTCCAGCAACTGGAGAAATCCCTCGACAATGAGTTGTCCATCGCCGAATCGAGATTCTCCACTTTCAGTCAGCCCAACGATCTGAAAGCCGTTTACTCAAGGGCGTTCGACAAATATGTGCGTTTGCCCGCCCAGGAATTCAAAGTCATCGTTCCCATGATGGGCGAGATGCTGGACAAGATTTCCGCCATGTTCGAGTTCATCAATGCCAATAAAAACAAGATTGAAATACGGGATGGACTGATACAGGTCAAGGATCAGGCCCTGACCGTCCGGCTCAATGAAATGCAGGCCGACATCGCCCGGCTGGAAAGCGACATCCAGGCGCGGCACAACGAATTTTCGCGGCAGGCCGCCAGACGGTAAGTGCGGCACGCGCGCCGTTTTTGCGGGCAGACTTGCGTTGTGTCGATGGCTGTGCGGGAAGAGGATGAGCGCCGCGCCGGGTAGCAGCGCCTTGGTCCGCATGCAATCCATTTTCGCGGCGCCTGATTGATCGCCATGATCGTTGCTTCGGTGTTTCGCACTTCTGGAAGTTGTTTCACGTGGAACAATTCCACTCATCCCGGCCTTTCGATGTCTCCCGTTCTTCCATACATAGGTGTTCCACGTGAAACAATTCATTCGCCCGCTCAAACACGCCGCCAGCGGACCATATCCCTCATGCTCCGCGCCGCCAACGGGCAGCCTCGCCCACGCCTTGCTGCACGCGGCGCAATTACTTGCCGCCGTGCTCGAAGGCGAAAATCTCACCGTGCGTTACGAGTCCTTGTTGCATGAGCACCCTGATTGGCCGCATGGTGTGCGCGGGGCGATCCGTGATCTGGCCTGGAGCACGCTGCGCAAATATGGGCAAGGCGACGCCATACTCGCCCATTTCCTCGACAAGCCGCTCCCCATCCCTGTTCGTGCTTTGTTGCTGGTCGCGCTCCACCGCTTCGAACAGCGCCCGGCACAAGCCCATACCTTGGTCAATCAGGCCGTGGAAGCGGCAGCCCGCCTTGCCCCCGGACTCAAGGGCGTCGTCAATGGCGTGCTGCGCAATGTATTGCGCCACAAGGCCGAATTGCCGGTCTGGCGCAATGCGGAGCCCGTCGCCCGCCATGCCCACCCCGAATGGTGGATTGAGCGTGTCCGCCGGGAACATCCTCATGACTGGGAAAGCATATTGGCGGCCGGAAACAGCCATCCGCCCATGAGTTTGCGGGTCAATCGCCGCCGCGCCACAGTCGAGAGCTACCTGTCCGAACTCGAAAGCGCCGGCATTGGCGCGCGGCGGCTTGCCAACGATGCCTTGCTGCTGACGCATCCCATGCCGGTGTCGCGCTTGCCCGGCTTCGCCGAGGGCAGGGTGTCGGTGCAGGACGCGGGCGCGCAATGGGCGGCGCCCTGGCTTGGCGCACGCGCGGGCGAACGGGTGCTCGACGCCTGCGCCGCGCCCGGCGGCAAGAGCGCGCACCTGCTCGAACTTGCCGACATCGAACTCACCGCGCTCGAACTCGATCCGGTGCGCCTCCAGCGGGTACAAGCCAATCTCGCCCGTCTTGGCCTGAGCGCCACGCTCAAGGCCGGCGATTGCCGCGAACCGGCCACATGGTGGGATGGCCGTCCGTTCGAGCGCATCCTCGCCGACGCGCCATGCTCGGCCTCCGGCGTCGCGCGCCGCCACCCCGACATCAAGTGGCTGCGCCGCGAGACGGATATTGCCGGTTTCGCCGCGCAACAGGCGGCGATCCTCGATGCGCTTTGGCATATTCTCGCTATTGATGGCACAATGCTCTATGTCACATGCTCGGTTTTCGACGATGAAAACCGCCGTCAGATCGAGCGTTTCCTTACCCGCAATCCGGACGCCGAACTATTTCCGCCACAGGCTCACGAAGCACGCCCCTTGTTACCGACCACCGACCATGACGGCTTTTACTACGCGAGCCTGCGCAAGAAAAACGGGTGTAGTTGAATTCTTGCGGCAAACGATGCTGCTTGCGGCGCTGTTGGTCGCCGCCGCCGCGAGCGCCGAAGACAACGGCAGCCACATCGCCTCCGCCGAAATCGTTTCTTCCGAAGAGGGCTATACCCTCAATGCCGACTTTGCCTTCGATCTGGGCCCCAAACTTGCCGACGCGCTGGATCATGGCGTATCGCTGCACTTCGTTGCCGAACTGCGGATCGAACGTCCGCGTTGGTACTGGTTCGACAAAGTCGTGGTCGACCGCCGTCTCGAATACCGCCTTTCCTACCATGCCATCACCCGCGGCTACCGGCTGAGCGCCGGAAGCCTGCATCAAAGCTTCGGCAGGCTGGAAGAGGCGCTGCGCACCATGCAGCACATCCGCAATTGGCGCATCGCCCCGGCGGGAGCGCTCACCGCCGGCGTCTCGCATGAAGTCGCATTGCGCTTTCGCCACGACGCCACACAGCTTCCCAAGCCGTTCCAGCTCTCCGCCGTGGCCAGCGGCGAATGGGACGTCGACACCGGCTGGGTGGAATGGACTTTCCTTCCCGGTATGACGGTCTTGCCATGAGAATAAAAGATAAGGGAAGAAGCATCGCGCTCGCCATCGCCGCCGCCCTGGCCGGCGTCCTGCTCTATCTCCTGATCTCGGCCAGCGCCAACACCGATCTGTTCAGCGGCTCCTACCTGTACCTGCTCGCCCTCAACGGCGCGGTCGTGGTGGCCCTGGCCGCGCTGGTCGCCTTCCAATTGTTCCGTCTGTGGCGCGAATACCGCAGCCGCCGCTTCGGGTCGCGCCTGAAATACCGCATGGTGCTGATGTTCGCGCTGATGGCGTTGTTGCCGGGAGTCCTGGTCTACGCCGTATCGCTCCAGTTCGTCATGCGCAGCATCGAATCATGGTTCGATGTACGGGTGGATTCCGCTCTCGAAGGCGGCCTCGCTCTCGGCCAGAATGCGCTCGATTATCTCGTCGACCAGCTCAAGGACAAGGCCGCCACCATCGCGCTGGATATAGAAAACAGGGAGACTGTTTCGGTGGCCCAGATCAATCGCCTGCGCGAATGGGTCGGAGTGAGCAGCGTCACCCTGCTCAGCGCGAACGGACAGATACTTGCCACCGCGACGGACGACTACGTCGCCCGTTTGCTGCCCGACACCCCGTCGCCGCAGCAACTGCGCCAGGCCCGCCAGGGACATGGCTTCAGCATGATCGACAGCGCGCCCGGCGGACGGCTGATCATCCGCGTCCTGACCCCCATCGCCGGGCAGGCGTTGACCGAAGAACCCCGGCTGCTGCAACTGACGCAACCCGTACCCCAGACTTTCGGCCAGCACGCCGAGGCCGTGCAGAATGCCTATCGCGATTACCAACAACTCACCAAGGGGCGCTCCGGCCTCACGCGCATCTACACCCTCACCCTCACCCTCACCCTGCTGCTGGCGCTCTTTACCGCGATGGCGGTCGCGTTCGTCCTCGCCCGCCGCCTGACCCGGCCATTGCTGATTCTCGCGCAGGGCACCCAGGCGGTCGCCCAGGGCGACTACAGTCCGCGCCGGGCGCTGCCCGCTCGCGACGAGATGGGGGTATTGACCCATTCCTTCAACCAGATGACCCGGCAGCTCGAAGAGGCGCGGGCGCAGGCCGAGAACAACCGCGCCGAGGTCGAGGCCGCCCGCGCCTATCTTGAAAGCGTGTTGACTCACTTGTCGACCGGCGTGCTGGCTTTCACCAACAACAACATCCTGCGCGCCGCCAATCACGGCGCGCTCGACATCCTCGGCGACGATCTGGCCGGTTTCGAGGAAATCGCGCTTGCCGGCTGGCCCCGGCATACGGAATTGCGCGACGCGCTGCTCGAAGGCTTCGCCGCCCACGAGGGCGACTGGCAGACCGAACTCGAAATCCCCCGCCCCGACAGCCAGCCGCTCACCCTGCTGGTGCACGGTTCGCGCCTGCCCGAAAGCTCCGGCGGCGGGCTGGTGGTCGTCTTCGACGACATTTCCCGCCTCATCGAAGCGCAACGCACCGCCGCCTGGGCCGAAGTCGCCCGCCGCCTCGCCCATGAAGTCAAGAATCCCCTGACCCCGATCCAGCTTTCCGCCGAGCGGCTCGCGCTCAAACTCTCCGCCCAGCTCGATGAGTCCGGGCGGCAAATGCTCGAACGCTCCACCCGCACCATCGTCAATCAGGTGGAAGCGGTCAAGAACTTGGTCAACGCTTTCCGCGATTACGCGCGCCTGCCCGCGCCCACGCTCGTCACCCTCGATCTCGGCGAACTCATCCGCGAAATACTCAATCTTTATGAGAGCGCGCCGGTGCGCATCGACGCGCGATTGCCTGCCAATTTGCCATTGGTGTCCGGAGATGCTTCGCAAATTCGCCAAATCGTCCACAATATGCTGCAAAATGCCCAGGACGCGCTGATCGGACGCGACGACGGTGAAATCATGCTTGCCGCTCGTGGCAGCGATGGCTGGGTGCTGTTATCGTGCCGCGATAACGGGCCCGGTTTTCCGCCGGAAGTGCTGGCGCGCGCCTTCGAACCCTACTTTACAACCAAGGCTAAAGGAACCGGACTGGGGCTGGCCATGATCAAGAAAATCGTGACCGAACATGGCGGCGAAGTGAAAATCGCCAATCGCGATGGCGGCGGCGCCGAATTGAGCATCCGCCTGCGCATGGCTACGACAAGCGTTGAACACACTGAAGATGGCAAAGTTACTCATCGTTGACGACGAAATCGGCATTCGGGAACTGCTCTCCGAAATCCTGCGCGATGAAGGGCACGACGTGATCCTGGCCGGAAACGCCGCCGCCGCGCGCGCGGCGCGCAACGCTTCCCGCCCGGACATGGTATTGCTCGACATCTGGATGCCCGATACCGACGGTATCACCCTGCTCAGGGAATGGGCCGCCGCCGGGCAGCTCACCATGCCGGTGGTGATGATGTCCGGGCACGGGACCATCGACACCGCCGTGGAGGCGACCCGCATCGGCGCGATCGACTATCTGGAAAAACCCATCGCGCTGCAAAAACTCCTCGCCGCCGTCAAGCGCGGCCTGCAACACCCGCCGCCCGTGATCGCTCCCATACCGCTCACGCTGGCCGCCTTTCCCGACTCGCCCCCCCTGCGCGACCTGTACCGCCGCCTGCGGCAAGCCAGCGGACAATCGCGCCTGATCCTGCTCCAGGTCGGAACGGATCATCTGGCCGAACTTGCCGCCCGCAGCCTGCAAATCACAGGCGCGCCTTGGCTCGACCTCGGCGGCGGCGCGCTCGACCCGGCGCGGCTGGCCGAACACCAGGGCGGCCAACTTTATCTGCCCGGGCTGGAGCGTCTGCCGCGCGCACAGCAAAAAAACCTCGCGCTCATCGTCGAGCGCCTCGAATGCCACGACCTGAACATGCTGGTGGCCAGCGGCGCCAGCCGCGAGAATCTCCTCGCCGCCGGCTGGGAGGCGTCCCTCGTCGAACGCTTGTTCGCCCAGACCCTGATTCCCCCCGCGTTCACCGACATCCGCGACGACATACCCGGACTCGCCCGCCACATCCTGCGCCATCTCGTCGACGCCAAGGAAGTGCCGCAGCGCCGTTTTTCGTCCCCGGCGCTCGTCCAATTGCAGCAACACGACTGGCACGGCGGTTATGGCGAGTTGTACGCCACGGTCCGGGGGCTGGCGCTTGCCGCGACCGAAGAAGAAATCACCCTGTCCGAAATCGGCCTGCTGCCCGCCGTCATTGAAACGCCGTCCTGCCCGGTACCGCTCGATCAGCCATTGCGCGAGGCGCGCGAGATGTTCGAGCGCGTCTACTTCGAACATCATCTGCGGCTGACCAACGGCAACATAACCCGGCTGGCGCAAAAAACCGGCCTCGAGCGCACCCACCTTTACCGCAAGCTCAAGCAACTCGGCCTGCACAATGGCCGGCGGCAAGAGGAGGAAAGCTGAAAGAGCGCGGCCATGTTTGCCGCACTGCAATATCCGTGTTTCCTCCCGCCGGGCGAGCGCGTAGAATTACCGCTCTTTGCCTTTTCGTGGAGCCCCGGTGAGGATCATCATTCTGGGTGCTGGTCAGGTAGGCGCTTCCGTTGCGGAAAACCTGGTTTCGGAAGCCAACGACATCACGCTCGTCGACACCAATACAGATAATCTGGCCGAACTGCGCAACCGTTTCGAGGTGCGCACTGTTTGCGGCAACGCGGCGTCGCCTTCCGTGCTGCGCGAGGCCGGGGCCGACAATGCCGACTTGCTGATCGCCGTCACCCAATCGGACCAGACCAATCTTTGCGCCTGCAAGACCGCCAAGACGCTGTTCAATTTGCCTACCCGTATCGCCCGCCTGCGTTCGGCCGATTATGTCGATTATCCCGAATTGCTCAACGGCGGCAATTTCGCGGTGGATTTTTCCATCTGCCCGGAGCAGATCGTCACCGATTACATCCGCCGCCTGATCGACTTTCCCGAAGCGCTGCAAGTGCTCGATTTCGCCGACGGACTGGTCAATCTCACCAGCGTCATCGCCCGGGAAGGCAATCCGCTGGTGGGGCGGCCGCTGGCCGACCTGCGCGCCCAGTTGCCGCATGTGGATGCGCACATCGCGGCGATCTACCGCAACGACAACCCCATCCTGCCCACGGGCGACACCGTGATCGCGCCGGGCGACGAAGTGTTCTGCCTCGCCGCGACCTCCCATATCCGCGCGGTAATGCATGGCTTGCGCGGCGCGGCGCTGCCCATGCGGCGCATCATGATCGCCGGCGGCGGCAACATCGGCCTGCGGCTGGCGGCCTCGCTCGAAGACGACTACAACGTCAAAATCCTCGAAACCGATGCCCTGCGCGCCGAAAGGCTCGCCATCGGCCTGCGCCGCACGCTGGTGCTGCACGGCAATGCCACCGATGAAAAGCTGCTCGAAAACGAAGGCATCGACGAGACCGATCTGTTCGTCGCGCTCACCAACGACGAGGAAGACAACATCATGTCCGCTTCGCTCGCCAAGCGCATGGGGGCGCGGCACACGCTGGCGCTGATAAACCGCAAGAGTTACGTCGGCCTGGTCGAAGGCGGCCCCATCGACATCGTCATCTCGCCAGCGCAGGCCACGATCGGCGTATTGCTCGCCCATGTGCGCCGCGGCGATGTCGTCGCCGTGCACAGCCTGCGGCGCGGCGCGGCGGAAGCGCTCGAAATCATCGCCCACGGCAAGCACGGCAGTTCCCGCATCGTTGGCCGCGCCGTTGGCGGAATCCCGCTCCCCGAGGGCGTCACGATCAACGCCATCGTGCGCGAGGCGCCCGGAGCGGATGAATCCGCCCCGCCCCGCGCGGTGCTCATTCCGCATCACGATACGATGATCGAGAACAAGGATCACGTCATCGTGTTCTGTCCGCACAAGAATCTGGTGCGGAAAGTCGAAAAACTGTTTCAGGTCGGGTTTACTTTCCTCTGATGCCCCCCGCGTTCCATGCCCTGTTCCGCGCCTATGCCGCGCCGCTCAACGCGCTCGGCCTGATCATCGCCATCTTTGGCCTGCTGATGCTTTTCCCGCTCATCGTGTCGCAGTATCTGGACGATGGCGTGGCCAGGGATTACGACCTGGCGTTCTTCGTCACGTTCTTCAGCGGCATGACGCTGTTCGCGCTCACGCACCGCCACCGCCGCGGCCTGCGGGTGCACGACGGCTTTTTCCTCGTCGCGGCCACCTGGATCATCCTGCCCGTGTTCGGCGCATTGCCGCTGTCCAGCCACCTGCCCGGGCTGTCGTCGATCGACGCCTATTTCGAGGCCGCCTCCGGATTGACCGCCACCGGCGCCACCCTGCTCGACGGCCTCGACGACCTGCCGGTGTCGATCAACCTGTGGCGCACCTTCATGCACTGGATCGGCGGCATGGGAATCATCGTGCTGGTGGTGGCCATCCTGCCGGTCCTGGGCATCGGCGGCCGCCAGCTTTTCAAGACCGAAGTCCCCACCCCGATGAAGGAGAGCAGCCTCACCCCGCGCATCGCGGAAACCGCCAAGGGACTCTGGATCACTTACATCCTCCTCACCCTGGGCTGCGGCCTGGCGCTGCGCTTGGCCGGAATGGAGAACTGGGACGCGGTCATCATGGCCTTCTCGGTCTCGGGGCTCGGCGGCTTCTCCAACCACGACAGCTCGCTGGCCTATTTCGACAATGCCGCCGTCGAAGTGGTGGTGATGGTGTTCGCGCTCGCCTCGGCGCTGAATTTCGCCACCCACTATCTCGCGCTTTCGCGGCGTTCGCTCGCCCCTTACCGGCGCGATCCGGAAATTCCGTTCTTTTTCGGCGTGCTGGCGGGCAGCATCATCCTGCTGCTCGTATACCTGATGCAGTCCGACATTCACGCGGAATTTTTCGGCACCCTGCGCCGCGTCAGCTTCCATGTGGTGTCGATGTCGACCTCGCTCGGACTGACCACCTGCGATTACACGGCATGGCCGATGTTTCCCCAGCTCTGGCTCTTGTTCCTGGGCAGCTTCGTCGCCTGCTCCGGCTCGACAGGCGGCGGCATCAAGATGATGCGCGCGATCATCCTCTACAAGCAGGTGCTGCGCGAATTCATTCGCGCCCTGCACCCCGACGCCGTGCGTCCGGTACGGCTGTCCGGCCAGCCGGTAGGCGAGGGCATGCTGCACGCCGTGCTCGGCTTCAGCTTCATGTACATGGTGAGCATCGTCTCGCTCACCCTGCTGCTGTCGGCGACCGGCCTCGAACTCATCACCGCTTTTTCCGCCGTGGTCACCTGCCTCAACAATACCGGCCCCGGATTGGCCGCGGTCGGCCCCGCCGCCAACTTCCAGTCCCTGAGCGACTTCCAGACCGCCGTACTCGCCTTCGCCATGATCCTGGGACGGCTGGAAATATTCACCTTGCTGGTCGTGCTCACACCGGCGTTCTGGCGGCGATAATATGTTCATGCGTCATCGCATATTCCCTTTGGCGAGTAATAATATATATTTATTGTCTTCCCGCCCCGAGGAACCGATGTGAGCCATCTCAAGAACGACCTTTTCCTGCGTGCATTACTACGTGAATCGACGCCCCATACTCCTGTCTGGCTGATGCGCCAGGCGGGCCGCTACCTGCCCGAGTATTGCCAGACGCGCAAGCGCGCGGGCAGTTTCCTCGCCCTGTGCAAAAATCCGGCGTTCGCCTGCGAAGTCACGCTGCAACCGCTGACGAGATTCGGGTTCGATGCCGCGATCATTTTCTCTGACATCCTCACCGTGCCCGACGCCATGGGACTCGGCCTGTACTTCTCCGAAGGCGAAGGGCCGAAATTCGAGCGCCCGCTCACCCGGGAATGGGAGATACGCAAGCTCGCCGTACCCGATCCAAATGTCGAATTGCGCTATGTGGTGGATGCGGTCGCCGAAGTCCGCCGCGCGCTCGATGGCCGCGTGCCCCTGATCGGCTTCTCCGGCAGTCCGTGGACGCTCGCCTGCTACATGATCGAAGGCGGATCGAGCGCCAACTACCACACGGTCAAGACGCTGGCCTACGCCCGGCCCGACCTCATGCACCACATTCTCGACGTCACCGCGCGGACAGTGACCGCCTATCTCAACGCCCAGATCGAAGCCGGCGCGCAGGCGGTCATGGTGTTCGATTCCTGGGGCGGCGCGCTTTCCGAAGCCGCTTACCGCGAATTCTCACTCGCCTACCTGCGGCGGATCGCCGCCGGCCTCATCCGCGAACGGGAAGAGCGGCGCGTCCCGAGCATCGTGTTTACCAAAGGCGGCGGCCTGTGGCTGGAAGCCATCGCCGCCAGCGGCTTCGACGCGGTCGGTCTCGACTGGACGATGGACATTGGCCGCGCCCGCGCCCTCGTCGGCGAACGCGTCGCGCTCCAAGGCAACCTCGATCCCGCCGTGCTCCTCGCCCCTCCGGAGATCATCGCCACCGAAGCGCGGCGCGTGCTCGACGCTTTCGGCCCCCATCCCGGCCACGTTTTCAACCTCGGGCACGGCATCTCGCAGCACACCCCGCCCGAGAACGTGGAAGCGCTGGTCGAAACTGTGCACAACCACCGTCCGCAAGAACAATGAAAACAAAGCCGCCGGGGGCGCCACACAAAAAATGTGCCCGCCCCCTTGACTTATGCACATGGACGCCGCATTCATTCCGGCGCGCCCGGAAATGCGGCGCTTATGCAGGCTTTTGGATAACTCGATGATTAACAAGGATTATTTTCATGCCTCACGATGAGGCAAAACGTTGAAACTGTCGCAACGGTGCCGGTTGCGGAGCGCTGTACCCGGTTTGCTCACAAAGTTATCCACAACAACTGTGGGCAAGCCAAAAGCCCCCTTTCCCAGCAGGTGTTTAACCTGCTTTCCTGCGAACCCGCCTTAAATCATCGCCCCAACCCGTTGATGTGCGCGCCTTCCGCGAATCCACGGCGGAACCCCGCCACAAGTCCTTGAATTCCGGCGCCCCGCCGCATCCGCAATGTCCGTCGTCCGCGTCGCCATTCCCGTTCCCCTGCCGCGCCTCTTCGATTACCTGGCCGAAGACGCCACGGCGGCGGACATTGGCCGTTGCGTGCGCGTGCCTTTCGGGCGCGGCGAAAAAAGCGGCCTGATCCTGTCCCTGCCCGCGAGCGCCGCGGTCGATCCCGCCCAACTGAAACCCATCACCCGCATCCAGCGCGACATCCCCGCGTTACCGTCCGACTGGATCGAACTGGTCGAATTCACCGCCCGCTACTACCACGCCCCGCCCGGAGAAGTCGTGGCGCTCGCCCTGCCGCCGGGATTGCGCCGCGCCAACAGCGCCAGCGGCAACGATACCGACCCCCTGCTCACCCTTACCGCGGCGGGGCGCGCCGCGCTCGCCGAAAACCGCCGCGACAGCCGGGCGCTCGCCCTCGTGCGCGAACTCGCCGCGCACGGCGAAGGCCTCTTGCCCCTGCGCCGCAGCGCCATCCGCCAACTGACCGCCGGAGCCGCCACGGGTGACGCGCTGGCGCGCGGCTGGCTCGCCATTCACACGAACGATGAGCGCGCGCGGCAATGCACCGGCCCCCTGCCCGATCTCACCGCCGGACAGGCCGAAGCGCTCGCCGCCTGCCGCGCCGCGCCCGCCGGTTTCACCCCGTGGCTGCTCGCCGGCGTCACCGGCAGCGGCAAGACCGAAGTTTACTTGCGCCTGGCCGCCGAAGCGCTCGCCGCTGGCCGCCAAGTGTTGATGCTCGTCCCGGAAATCGCGCTGACGCCACAACTGGAAGCGCGCGTGAGCGCGCGCTTTCCCGCCGCCCGCATCGTCAGCCTGCATTCGGCGCTCGCCGAAGGCGCGCGCGCGCGCGGCTTCGTGCAGGCGCTCTCCGGTCATGCCGACATCGTGCTCGGTACCCGGCTGGCGGTGTTTACCCCGTTGCCGCGGCTGGGACTGATCCTGATCGACGAAGAGCATGACGCTTCCTACAAACAACAAGAAAGCATTCGCTACTCGGCGCGCGACCTCGCGGTCTGGCGGGCGCGCCAGCGCGGCGTGCCGGTAATGCTCGGCTCGGCCACCCCCTCGCTGGAAAGCTGGCGGCACGCCCAGCGCGGCCACTACCGCCTGTTGCGGCTCGGCGCGCGCGCGCTGGCCGCCTCCCTGCCCACAGTGAAAACCATCGACACCCGCCGCCAGAGCCTCGACGAAGGTTTGAGCGCGGCGCTGCGGCAAGCCATCGCCGCGCGGCTCGAACGCGGCGAACAAAGCCTGGTATTCCTCAACCGCCGGGGCTATGCGCCGGTACTATCCTGCCCGGCCTGCGGCTGGATCAGCCAATGCCCGCACTGCTCGGCCAACCGCGTCGTCCACCTCGCCGACCGGCGGCTGCGCTGCCATCACTGCGGCGGCGACAGCCCCATCCCCCGCGCCTGCCCGGTGTGCGGCAACCAGGACATCCGCCCCTTCGGGCGCGGCACGCAAAGAATCGAAGCGCGCCTCGCCGCCCTCTTTCCCGCCGCGCGGATACTGCGTCTCGACCGCGACGCCGCCCGCACCCGCGCGCAATGGGAAGCGCTACTGGCCATCATCGCCGCTGGCGAAGCCGACATCCTCGTCGGCACCCAGATGATGGCCAAGGGACACGATTTCCCCCGCCTCACCCTCGTCGGCGTCCTCGGCGCCGACGCCTCCCTGCACGCCGCCGACTTCCGCGCGCCCGAGCGCCTGTTCCAGCAACTGATGCAAGTCGGCGGCCGCGCCGGCCGCGCCGCGCTGCCCGGCGAAGTGCTCGTCCAGACCGAACATCCGCAACACCCGCTCTACCGCTGCCTAGCCCGCCACGACTTCGACGCCTTCGCCGCCATGGAACTCGACAACCGCCGCGCCGCCGCTTTCCCGCCGTTCTCGCATCAAGCCATGCTGAAAGCCGACGCGCCACAACTGGCCGACGCCGTAAACTTCTTGCGCCAGGCGCGCGAACTGGCCGCGCCGCTCGCGCCGCCGCCCGTCCATCTCTTCGACCCGGTCCCCATGCGCCTCACCCGCCTCGCGCGGCGCGAGCGCGCCCAATTACTGATCGAAGCCAGCCAGCGCGGCACATTGCAGGATTTCCTCGCCCGCTGGCTGGAATGCATCCACTCCCTGCGCACGCCGCGCGAACTGCGCTGGCAGGTCGATGTGGATCCGCTGGAAGTATGAGAACCCGTTGCGATCTCCGGATTTCTTGCGGCGGGAAATGGACGGGCATCTCACTTATCCAGCGGCGCTGCGCGCCGGGTGGGACGCGCTGGATTGCCACGTCGCTGCGCTCCTCGCAATGACGAGGTTGGAGAGGCTTTCGCGATGACGAGGCGGGGGGCTCTCGCAATGACGAGTTCTTACGATGAAACTTCCCTCCCCCGCTTGCGGGGGAGGGTGGCCGAAGGCCGGGAGAGGGCTTCGTTCCATGCGGAGCGCAGCGACGCTGATTTCTTGCGGTGGGGCGCGCGGGCAGGTGTTTCCCTTCCTTCTTTTTAATTAGCGTCGCTTCGCTCCGTATGGAAGGACGCCCTCTCCCTAGCCCTCCCCCGCCAAGCGGGGGAGGGGAATTCTTTC
>JAIRLA010000173.1 GCA_031259795.1 Azoarcus sp. | reverse complement strand
GGATCGACATGAAAAACCATTCCATCAGGATCGGAAAGGAGGAAAATATGGGTTGAGTTTTTGGGGATGATGTATCCGTACATGCGGGAACGATGTCCCCGGTCTGTACACGTCATTGCGAGGAGCGAAGCGACGCGGCAATCCATGCGGCGGTTCAGGGCGGGCCTATTGGAATAGATTCTTTGCGCCAGCGTATACACAGCGCAGCCGCCCGCGTCCGGGCAGGCGGCTTCAGCCGACAACGCGGATGATGGAGCCGCCGATTTCGTAACGCCCGTCGGCGAGCGCGTGACAGCGGGTCACGCGCAGGCGCGTCACCAGCGGCGGGCGCGTGATCTTGTCGTCCGGCGAAACGATGACGACTTCGATCACTTCTCCCTCGCCGGGCACATAGGCGGCGTGCAGCGTCATGCCGCTCACGCTCAACTCGATGCATTCCGCTTCGATCTCGTCACCGCTGTGCGGGAGGATGCGGGCAGAACAACCAAGGGGGATGCGGCGATCGAGGCGGCGATCCCGCGGGGAAACGTGATCCATGTCGTTTCACCATTGAATTGAAAAGGTGGGAACCGGCTCGATTGTAGCTTTTGTACGATAGTCCGCCATGACTGAAGTCATAGTGAAAGACAAAGGTCTCCGGACTTCCGCGCGCGGGAAGCCGTGGCCATGGCGCCGGAGACGTTTCCCTCGCCGCGCTCACACCTTGAAATAGCCAACCTCGCGGTCGAGTTTGTCGGCTTCGGCCTTGAGGGCGGCGGCGGTTTGCGAGACGTCGCGGGTCACTTTGTCGGTGGCGCCGGCGATCTGTACCGAGGCGGCCACCTGTCCGGTCATGGACTGCGCCGCCTGGGCCTGTTCGGCGGCGGAACTGGTGATGATGTTGACGTTGTCGATCAGTACGCGGGTGATTTCCGCGATGCCTTCCAGCGCCTCGCCGGCGGAGCCGGAGGCTTGCGCGCCCTCGTGGGTTTCGGCGACGACCGCGGCGATGGCCGCGCGCACCGCATCGACGCCGATGGTGATTTCGCTGAGGATTTTGCCGATTTCGTCCGCCGAGTTGGCCGATTGTTCGGCGAGCTTGCGCACTTCGTCGGCGACCACGGCGAAGCCGCGCCCGACCTCGCCAGCGCGCGCGGCTTCGATGGCGGCATTGAGCGCGAGCAGGTTGGTTTGCCCGGCGATCGCGCCAATGCTGGCGACGACGGTTTCGATCTTGCGCGAATGTTCGGTCAGGCGCTCGACTTCGGCGAGCGAGGAGTGCACCCGGTTCTCGACCGCGTGGATCGAGTCGATCACGCCCTGGACGACCTCCTTGCCATGCGTGACCTTGTCGGCGGTTTCGTCCATGCGCGCGCTGGCGGTTTCGGCGGCATGGGTGACCTGGCCGATGGCCGCCGAGAGTTCTTCGATGCTGCGGTTGACCTGCGCGGTGGTCGAAGAGAGCTGGTCGACGTTGTCGGAGAGGTTGTGCATGTCGCCGAGCGCGGCGGCGGCGGCGCTGGTCACGGTGGTCGAGGATTCGCGGATGGCGCCGACCAGTTTTTTCATCGCTTCGCGGGTACCGTTGATGCGCACGGCGAGCAGGTCGATTTCGTTGCGCGAGTCGGGCATGGTGGCGAGCGGTTCGCTCAGGTCGCCTTCCCCCATGCGCACCAGACCCTCGATGAGTCCTCCGATGGGACGCAGCTGGCGGCGAACCAGCCACCACAGGCAAAGCACCAGCAGCAGTGCCATGCCTGCCAGTCCGACGACGATCCCGTGGGTGATGTTGTCATAAGTGACTGTGTATTCCTCCATCGGCGCGACGGCGACGATGATCCAGTGCAATGCGGGGATTTCACGAAAAACGGCGATTCTCTCTTCCTCGACGCCATTTTCTCCGTGCCATGTGTAGAGCATGGAGCCGGTTTTCTGTTCGAGGATCCGGTCGAAAATCGCCCGGTTTTCGGCGGGCGCGCCGCCCAGCGGCCTGTCGCCGAGGATCGGGTGCAGGACGAGCCTCGCCTCTTTCTGGTCGCCGACCGGCATGGAAATGATGAAAGGGTAGCCCGTCCTGCCGAGGACGATGCGTTCCATGCGTTCCTTGAGCGCCCTGACGCTTTCGGCGACGGAGACGCGCATGTTGAGCGCGCCGATGATCCGTCCCTGTCCGTCCATCACCGGCTCCACCGCCAGCGCATACAGATTGCCGGAGCGCTGGATCGTGCCGACGTGGCGCGAACCCGCCAGCACCGTCCGGGCATAGTCATCGGAGACGATCTCGGCATCGCGATACCGTCCGCCGCCGTCTTTCAGCAGTGTCGAACCCCGGTAAAGCGCCCCTCCCATCGCCACCAGGAAAGCCGCGTCGTCCGAGGGGTTCTTTTCCTTGTAATCGAGCAGGTAAGCCTGGTTGCCGATACCGCGGATAGTGTCGCCGAACATCAGTTCCGGTAATGCCAGGCCGTTGTCGGTCTTGACGGCTCCGCCGGTAAGCCGCGCCGGGGGCAGTGCGCCCTTGAGGCGTTCCAGCGCCGTCAGGGCATCCTGCTGCATGTTTTTTTCAGCGTATTCGAGCGAGAAGGAAATCAGGTCGGTCTGTGTTTGCAGGGCGCTGGCGGCCGCGTGCTGGACAACGCTATTCACATACGCATACAGCGCGATGGATAGCGGTATGGCGATCAGCAGGCAAAGCGCGAGTACGCCGATGAGCGTTTGTTGCACTAAAGGAAAACGGCGGATGCTGAACATGACGGCCTCGCGGTTCGGGTTCTGGGCGTGTGTGTTGATGATGGTGATGGCAACGGACGCATCCGTTTTCGTGGCGTCTTTACAATGTCCGGTATTTTCCGCTTCAAGGACGTTCTTGGAAACGCTCCGAGCATGACATTTCATACAGAGGCGATTAAGAACCTATTTCAATAGGCCCGCCCTGAACCGCTGCATGGATCGCTGCGCCGCTTTGTTCCTCCCCCCGCCTCGCAAGAACTCGCCCCTGCGAAAACCGCCTGCCGTCCCCTCCCCCGCTTGGCGGGCGAGAGGGTGCCCCGTCAGGGGCGGGAGAGGGTTTCCTTCCATACGGAGCGCAGCGACGCTGATTTCTTGGCAGTGGGGCACGGACAAGCGTCCCCTTCCTTCCCCCCGCCCCCTCTTTAATCAGCGTCGCTTCGCTCCGTATAGTTGGAAACCCTCTCCCGGCCTTCGGCCACCCTCCCCCGCTTGCGGGGGAGGGAAGGAATCCATCGGACGGGGGGAGGGAGTCCATCGGAAGAATTCATCATCGCGAAAGCCCTTCCCCGCCCCGTCATTGCGAAAGCCTCCCCCACTTCGTCATTGCGAGGAGCGCAGCGACGTGGCAATCCAGTGCGTACCATCCGGCGCGCAGCGCCGCTGATTTCCTTGCGGCGGCGGGGCGACGGGCGGTCGGGGGGCGCTTGTCCCGCCGGGATGGCGACGGGCGCGGATGTAGCCCCATTTACGAAACAGGCGAATGAATGAGTGGCGAAGGCTATAGCGAAGGCGATACCGTATCAATACTTTCGCATCGCCCGGCATCGTCTTCCAAAACGATGGGCAACGATTTTCGACTTTCCCGCGTTGCATGGATTGCCGCGTCGATTCGCTCCTCGCAATGACGAGGCGGGGCGGCTTTTGCAATGCCGCATTCTTCCGATGGACTCCCCTCCCCCGCTTGTATAGACCGGAAACATCGTCCCCGTGGATACGATGGCATCCTCCCCGAAGGCTCAACCCGGGTTCAGGCGCAGGCGCGCGAGCTCCTGATGTTCGTAGTCGATATAGATTTCCATCATGGCGCGGTAGAGGCGTTCGACGAGGTCGGGGTCGCCGCCCTGGTGTTCGGCGATGCGCCGCACGCGCGCCACGATGGCCGCGATGCGCGCTTCGTCGCGCACCAGCGTCTCGTCGTTCTTGATGCGCGCGGCCTGCGTCATGAAACCGGCGCGCCGCGCCAGCAGCGGCACGATGATGTCGTCGAGCGCGTCGACGCCGCGCCGCACTTCCGCCATGTCGCGGCAATGCGGCGCGCCGCCGGGGAGGCGATCCGTATCGCTGCTCATCGCCCGGCGCTCGTCAGTTTTTCCCATTGCGGTTGCAACTTGCCCCGCGTCGCCTGGAAGGCCGCCAGCCGTTCGCGTTCCTGCGCCACGACCGCCGCCGGGGCGCGGTCGACGAAGCTGGCGTTGCCGAGTTTGGCTTGCGCCTTGGCGATTTCGGCGTCGACGCGGGCGATTTCCTTGCCGAGACGTTCTCGTTCGGCGGCGGGGTCGATTTCGACTTTGAGCATCAGGCGGGTTTCGCCGACGACCGCGACCGGGGCGAGCGCGTCCGGGGGGATTTCGCCGGTGATGTCGACCGCCGAGAGTTTGGCCAGGGCGGCGAGGTAGGGAACGAAGGCGCGCAGGGCGGTCTTGTCTTCGTCCGTGGCGGCGGCGATGACGAGCGGCAGGCGCTGCGCGGGGGAGATGTTCATTTCGCCGCGCAAGTTGCGGCAGGCGTGGGTGAGCGCCTTGAGGCGGGCGACGCGGGCTTGCGCCGCTTCGTCGATCAGCGCGCGCTCGGGCGCGGGCCAGCGGGCGAGCATGAGGCTCTCCGCGTCCTTGCGGCCCGCGAGCGGGGCGAGCGTTTGCCAGAGTTCTTCGGTGACGAAGGGGATCAGGGGATGAAGGAGGCGGAGCGCGGTTTCCAGTACGGTGAGGAGCGTGCGGCGCGTGGCGCGTCGTTCGGCGGGCGCGCCGTTCTGGAGGCGCACCTTGGCGAGTTCCAGATACCAGTCGCAGTATTCGTCCCAGATGAATTCGTAGAGGGTGCGGGCGAGGAGGTCGAAGCGGTAGGCGTCGAACTGGACGGCGGTATCGAGGATGGCGTGTTGCAGCCGCGAGACGATCCAGCGCTCGGCGAAGCCGTCATCGTCCGCGACGGGATCGAGGCCGCAGTCCTGCCCCGCGCAGTTCATCAGTACGAAGCGGGCGGCGTTCCAGAGCTTGTTGCAGAAGTTGCGGTAGCCCTCGCAACGGCTGAGGTCGAACTTGATGTCGCGGCCCGGCGCGGCGAGCGAGGCGAAGGTAAAGCGCAGCGCGTCCGTGCCGTAGGCGGGGATGCCTTCGGGGAATTCCTTCCGCGTGCGCTTTTCGATCCTGGGCGCGTCCTTGGGGTTCATCAGGCCGGTGGTGCGTTTCTTGATGAGGTCGTCGAGGCCGATGCCGTCGATGAGGTCGATGGGGTC
>JAIRLA010000128.1 GCA_031259795.1 Azoarcus sp. | reverse complement strand
GCAATCCATGCAGCGCCCCTACCATCCGAAGCGCCACGACAACCTGCAAGCCCGTCTGGATTGCCACGGGCCTGCGGCCCTCGCAATGACGAAGGGGGAAGTCATCGCAAGGCGCTTGCCGTCCCCTCCCCCGCAAGCGGGCGAGGGGAATCTATCGGAAGAACTCGTCATTG
Organism: Azoarcus sp.; assembly: GCA_031259795.1. Lineage (GTDB taxonomy): Bacteria > Pseudomonadota > Gammaproteobacteria > Burkholderiales > Rhodocyclaceae > WRNU01. The sequence continues at coordinate 2,981 of JAIRLA010000128.1, read as the reverse complement.
CGAGGAGCGCGAGCGACGTGGCAATCCAGTTCGTTCTATCCGGCGCGAGAGCGCCCGCTGTTTCGGAGTGTGTAAATGCCTATGCATCGGGGCGGCGTCAGGCGAGGGAGGGCATCTTTCGACTCACTCCCGCCGAAAATACCCGCCGCGGCTTGTTTGAGTAGTTGCGCGGATTCAGGGGAAAGCCCTGAAGCCAGCGATATTCAGTCTTCCGCCCGTTGCGTCCGCGCCATGCACGCGGGAGTGCCGCTGTCGGCCCACGCCATCAAGTAGCTTCGGATGCCCGCGAGGTTGTCGGCAAGATTGCCGGGGTCTGTATTACCCAGCGCCAGAGCCTTGGCGTTGTCGCCTGTTCCCAATGCGCCAAGCATGGAGATCGTGTGTATTTCTTCGCGGGAAGCTGGCGAGAGATCGTTCGCTTCAGGCATGGCGAGCAAGGATTCGGCTTCATCAAGCATGGCCTGCGGGTCGCGTGCCGCGGTGGCCGCATAGACCCTCAGCAACGCCACCGCCACGGGGTGTTTGGCGACGGAAGCGGGCAGCCACGCGGGCGTGGGCGTCCAGACGTCCTGCAAATCCTCCGCAGGCAATGCTCCGATGAAAGTTGCCAGCGTGGAAAGAGCGGCGCTCCATTCTTTTACCTGCGCGGGCGTGTCCAGACTGGCGGTTTGGCGCACGAGAGAAAGCGCGTAATGAATGGTGGAGATTTCCGTTGGAGGCGCATTTTGCTTGAACGTATCGCTCAGGCGTCCTTGAAGGATGGCATCCGTGACTTGCAATGCCCAGAAACGCTTCATGCTGAACGTGCTGCCTTGATTGATTACGTTTTGCGCTCCAGCCCTCACTGGTTTGCGGCAATCCAGTATGTCCAGCACAGGCAAACCGTTGACAACCAGATTGGACATGAAATTGGCATCTTGTTTCTGATAACGCGCCAGGGGCGCTTCAAGTGCCACGTTTGGGTAATAATCCGAGTGGATGGCGGCGGAGAATAGCTTGACATACTGCCGGATGACTTCCGCGCTACCGATCCGGCGCAAGGCGATTTCGTCCGGGTGGCCAAGTCCCACGCGATTCAGTTCCGCGCGCAATGCGGTCTCCCGCCAGGGAGCTTCTCCAAAGGGAGTGGAAAGTTTTCCTTTCGGTGCCATAATCAGCATATCACCATCATTGACTATGTAAATCTCGGTATCCGGGAACTCGCTCACCAGGGCCGCGAGCATGGTGGAGACCAGCGAATCATTGATTTCATAGGTATGCAGCCACTGCACCAATATGCCATCTTCCTTGAGATGGCGTTTCATGAAACGATAGAATTCCGCGGTGAAAAGATTGGCGACGCCACTCACCCATGGATTCGACGGCTCCGAAAGAATGGCGTCGTATTGGCGGCTGCCGGTGGAAAGAAAGGTGCGCGCGTCGTCGATATGCACATGCGAGCGCGGGTCCTTGTAGGCGCGCGCCACCCGCAGGCCGAATGCCCGCGCGGCATCGTACATGACCTTTTCGATTTCGATCGTATCCACGCTGCGGGGAATCGCGCTCCCCAGGAGAGTATGCGTGCTCAATCCCGATCCCCAGCCAATGATCGCGATGTCCTTGGGGGCCGGATGGGCGGCCAGAGGCATGACGCCCAGCATGATCATGGTGATTTCATCCGGAGTGGGGGGGCGGTCAAGGGCGGTCAGTGAGGCATCGGGTTTGCCATTGGTGATGATGGACAAGGATTGAATCGCAGTATCCTGATATAAAGCGACCGTGGCGGTCTTGCCGTCCTTCAGGAATGGAACGGAACTATTTTCACCAAAGCGCGCTTTCCCGGTACGAAATACACCAGCGGCTTGCACAAGGGGATCGACCCGTCCCAGTTGCATGCTGATTCCCGTGGTGACCGCCATGCAGACCGCTGCGGCGACAAAGCCCGTGGTGAGGCGGGCGGGGCTGAGCGTTCGCAGCAGATACAAGCCCAGCAGCGCGTCGATCAACGCGGCCAGGGTCAGCCCGAGCCGGACGCCCACGAAAGGAATCAGCGTATGCACCATGAGCACGACGCCGAGGATCGAACCGAGCGTATTGGCCGCGTAGACGCGCCCTATCGCGCGTTCATCGGCCCCCGCGCGCAGCAGCGCCATGGTGAAAAGCGGCAAGGTCATGCCCGCGAAAAACGCTGCGGGAAACATGACGGCGAGCGAAACCAGCGCCGTCCCCAGCTCGAACAGGGTATAGCCGTTTTCAGTGCGCGCCAGCCCCTCCATGATCCAGCCCACCCAGTGAAAGCTCTGGGTAAACACCGGAATGGACAGCAGTGCCGCAATGCTCATGAAAACCTGGGCATAGCCGACATAGGCAATGGGGTCGGCAATGCGGCTGGCGCGGCGGCGTATCCACAGGCCGCCGAAGGCCAGCCCGAGGATGAACGCGGTCAGCATCAATTCGAAACTGTGCAGAGAACTGCCCAGCGCCTGGTTCAGCATGCGCACCCAGCCGATCTCATACACGAATGAGGTCGCGCCGGAAATCGCGGTGGCCGCCAGCATGATCGGGCCGATGCGGCGGATTTCGCTGTTTTGCGGCGCGCCGCTGCTGGCGGCGGCGTCCGGCGGCGGCGCTGTGGATGTGGAGGCGGATTGCCCTTCATGCGCCATGCGGCTGACCAGCCATGCGCCCAGGCCGACCAGGATATTGAGCGCCCCGGCGGTCATGACCGTGCCGGGCAGGCCGAGCGCGGGCAGCAAGGCGAAGGTTGCCGCGAGCGCGCCGAGCGCCGCTCCCAGGCTGTTGGTGAAATACAGGCCGCCGAGCACTTCGCCATCCTGGCGCGGCGCGATGCGCAGATAACCCGCGCTCAGCAGCGGAAAGGTCGCCCCCAGGAGAAAGCTTTGCGGCAGGATGAGGAGCGCGGCGGAAGCCCATTGATAGGCATGGGCCAACGCCGCGTTATCGAGTAGCGGCAGGATGCTTTCCTGCGAAACATGGGTATA
>JAIRLA010000063.1 GCA_031259795.1 Azoarcus sp. | reverse complement strand
GGTATTTCCTGAGCCAGGCTTCGTTGTCTTCCCCCCATTCCGCCACATCCACCCAGCTATCCGCGCCACACAGCACCGCGCACAGCGCGATCAGGATCATTTCGCACAGATCATGCCGCCGCGCCGGCCCGCTGCGCGGGTCTTCCAGTTGGGCAAACACGCTGATCAGGGTCATTTCCATCTCCCGGTAAAAACCGGGAGTCAACCCGCTTTCCATGAGGTTTACAATGGCGTGTCGTAACCAGTTGAATGTAAACGGCTTCTTGGCCTGCCTACGACAGGTGCGTGTGCGATTGCCCTGCTCGTTCCATCAGCCTGCCCAGAAAACTCAAAACCGCTGCGTACAATCCGGACTATCTGGCTACCGCCCTGCAATTACGCAAAATTTGATGCTCCGACCCTGGAGGGTGCCCGAAGGGCGGGAGAGGGTGTCGTTCCAAACGGCGCGCAGCGCCGCTGATCGAAAAGGGGAATGAAGGAAGGGAACGCCTATGCCGAAAGAGGGGAGGCGGGGGCCGGGAGGGGGGCTGTGAATCCGCGCCGCGCGCGTTTTTTCCTTTTTCCTGTTCTGCGCCCGTGGCAAGGGCGCTCTCCGGCGCCGCGGTGTTGCACGGAAAGTCCCGCGCTTTCTCCCTTCCCGGTGGAATTGTGTTATTTTTATCGCGGCTCGCGGGAAAATTCCCGTCTACATATATCGAGAGCCACGGGATATGCGCCGGGGGACAACAATGGGAATCGCGGTGGAAATCGCTTCCGAATGGATCAACAATCTGGCGGGCCGGTTTCTCGGGCCGGACATCGCCGCCAGGCTGCGGAAGATACTGCCGCCGCCGCCGCCCGAACCGTATCTGCGCTACTTCGCCGGTGACACGGAAACAGGGCTTTTCCGCGCGTTGCACTTTACCGGGCGCGCTACGCGCCATGTCATGGCGGAGTCTCTCTGGCGGGATTTCGAGGCGTTCTACCGCGCTCCGGAGACATTGTCGTGGTGGCTGGTCACGGGCGGCGCGGGTACGGGGAAGAGCCGGACGGCGCTCGAATTGTGCAAGGCGCTCAGGACGGGCAGGGTGGCGTTTTTCCACGCGGGCAAGTTCAGGACCTCCGAGGTCGAACCCATCGCGGGCGAGGATTATTCGGTCTGGCGGGCCGGGTTCCTCGATCTCGCCAATACTCCGTTCTCGGTATGGACGGCCTGGCGGCCCCGGCGGCATACCCTGCTCGTGATCGACAACGCCGCGTGCAACTACAATGCCCGTTTCGGGGAAAAGGCCGATGGCGAGGACGCACGGCACAATCGTTACAACATCGCCGAGATCATCGAACTGCTCGCGGCGCGGGCGGCGGCGGGCGAGTTCGGACAATTCCGCGTGCGCTTGCTCTTGCTGGAACGCGATGACAAGGCGCTGGGCGCGGAAAAATGGCGGCTGGACTGGTACGAGAAATTGCCCAAGGATGCGCCCGGCTGCTTTCGCGCCGGGCCGACGCCCTTGCCCGCCACGACGCCGGAAGGCTTGCTTGCCATCGCCGGGGACATGCGCAAGGCCATCAAACAATACAAACCCGACGCGCCCTATGTCGTGCCGGGAGATTTTCTCGACAGGCTGCGCGCGCTCGACGGCGAATCGCGCCCGTTGTACGCCATGTTGCTGGTGGCCTACACGGCGGAGAACAATCACCCGGAGGCGACGCGCAACGAGATACTGGATTTCGTCCTCCGCGAAGAATACGAGAGTGTGTTGCGGCCCGCCGGCTTGAAGGGGACGCCGCAGGTGTTGAAGGCGCTGGTGGTTTCCACTCTGACCGGGGGCAAGGTCGGCGCCTGTAAACTGGATGGCGCGCATGCGCTGTGGCGTTCCGGGCTGGGGTTCGCGGCGGAGGGCGACGGGGACGGGGACGGGGGCGGCGACAAGGACAATAGTATGTTCCGGCTCCATCCGGCCGAGCCGGGAATCCTCGGAGAATATCTCGTTCTGTATGGCGCCGGGCGGGACGATATTTTCTCTTCCGAGTACATCGGGGACGGCAATATGTGCGCGCTGATCCACAAGGCGTGGGAGGTCTTCCCCGCCGAGGTGTTCGATTTCTTCGATCGCTGCGGGCAGGATTTCTCTTCCAGCCCGGAATGGATCGCGCCGCGTTTCCTCGATGTCCCGTTGGCCGGGACGAATGTCTCGGTCAGGCTATGGTATATGCGCGCCGCCGCGAATCTGATGGCCCGCCTGGATGCGAAGGGCGTCGACGTGGCGCGCGCGGTGCTCGCCGGAATGAACCGCCTCGGTGAAACAGGTCTTTTCCGCCGGGAGCGGGCGCGCGCCGCGCTCGGCCTGACCCGTGTCTGCGCCGAGGCCGGTCTGCTCGACGAGGCGCACATGGTTTTCATGGATATGAGGGCTTTCGGGGAGTCGAAGGAAATCCGCGCCCTTCGCCTCGAAGCGTCCGGCCACATTATCGAGGGCCTGGGCAGGGCAGGGGAGCTCGTCAAGGCGAGGGTCTTGTACGAAAGCGTGTTGGCGGGCGAGAGCGCGCCAGAGATCCAGCCCATCCGCGCCGCCGCGCTCGCCGCCATGATGAACGGCCATGGCAAGGCGGGCGAGCTTGCCGAGGCGCGCGCATTGTTCGACGGCATGGCGGGCTGCGGCGCGTCCATGGCGGTGCGCGTGCAACGCGCGCAAGCTTCCGTCGGCCTGATCGTCCTGTACGCCAAGGCGAATCTCCTGGCGGAAGCGTGCGCGGTGTTCGAGGGCGTGCGGGCCTTGGGAGATGAGCCGGAAATACGGGAGTTGTACCGCCGGGCGCGCAGGTTCCTGCGATTTTTCACCGGCAAGGAACCCGTGAAAGGCGCGACGAAACAGGAATCCCCTCCCGCTTCCGCCATGGGTTGAGGGGGCGCCCGCCGCTTCGGGCGGGTATACGGACGGAATTGGACGCGGCCCGGCGCGATTGTCGCCTTTGGCGGCGTTCCTCCATGTATTGCGCCGATTGTCGTGTTTCCGACAAAACGGGAACGACGCAAACCGTTCAAAAACAATGACTTGATGGGTGGCGCGCCTTTTGCTTGTGGAAGAGGAGGGTACTTTTCGGTTTGTTTTACGTTTGTTTTGCGAATGGCGAACTTCCAGGTCAAACCTCTTTGCGTCAGCCCCCTGAAGACCAGCCAGCCGTTGGGCGCGGCGCTCGCCTTTCTCGGTCTGGATCGCGCCGTGCCGCTGATGCACGGTTCGCAAGGGTGCGCGGCGTTCGGCAAGGTATTCTTCGTGCGCCATTTCCGGGAGCCGGTTCCGCTCCAGGTCACGGCGATGGATCAGATTTCCAGCATCATGGGCGCCGGGGAGAATGTGATCGAGGCCCTGCGCGCGATTTGCGACAGGGATCGGCCCGATATCATCGGCCTCGTCACCACCGGGCTGTCGGAGGTGCAGGGGAGCGATGTCCGCCGCGCCGTGCGGGATTTTCGCGCCCGCTATCCGGAGTTCGGGCGGGTCGCCATCGTCGAGGTCGATACGCCGGATTTCGTGGGCTGCTTGGAGAGCGGCTTCGCCCTGGCGCTGGAGGCGATCATCGAGGCGCTGGCGCCGAAAGGCGCGGACGCGGGCCGCCGCGCCCGGCAGGTGAATGTGCTCGCTTCCGCCATGCTGACGCCGGGCGATATCGAGGCGATCAGGGAATGGGTGGAGGCTTTCGGGCTGACGCCCGTCATCTTGCCGGATATTGGCGATTCCCTCGACGGTCATTTGGCGGCGGCGGAGTTTTCTCCCCTGACGATCGGCGGCGCGAAAGTGGCCGGTATCGCAACGATGGGGGCGTCGATGGCTTCGCTGGTGATCGGTTCTTCGCTCGGTCGGGCGGCGGACACGCTGAAAGCGCGCACCGGCGTACCCGATTATCGCTTCGCCGGTCTCATGGGGCTTGCCGATTGCGACGCTTTCACGGACGCGCTGGCGCGTATTTCCGCTTGTCCCGTTCCGGCGAAGGTCGAGCGCTGGCGCGACCGGCTGCGCGATGCGATGGTCGATAGTCATTTCATGCTCGGTTTCGCGCGCCTGGCGCTGGCGGAAAATCCCGATCTGCTCTTGATGCTGGAGAGATTCCTGCGCGGCATGGGGGCGGAAGTGGTCGCCGCTGTCTCGCCGGTGCGCGCCGCGAGTCTCGAAGGCTTGCGGGCGCCAGTCACTGTCGGCGATCTCGAAGATCTGGAACGCCTCGCCCGCGAGCGGGGCGCCGATCTCATCATCGCCAATTCCCATGGGGCCGATACGGCGCGGCGCCTGAATCTGCCGCTGCTGCGCGCCGGGTTTCCGCAATATGACCATGTCGGCGGCCCTGCCCGCGCCTGGGTCGGCTATCGCGGTAGCCGCCAGGCGCTGTTCGATCTCGCCAATCTGCTTTCGACTCGACGCCATGAAATCGAACCCTACCGATCCTTGTACAGACAAGACGCACTCCGGGCCGGCGACGCCGGGGCGGCGGCTCATGCTGGTGCGCCAGCCCATTGTTGAAGACATGAACGCGTCCGCCACGCTTCGCGTCGCTTTCGCTTCCGGCGACCGGAAGCGGGTGGACCAGCATTTCGGCTCGGCGACCGCGTTCGTGCTCTACGACGTGAGCGGGGAAGAAAGCAGAATGGCCGGCGTGGCGGAGTTCCCCGAAGAGGCGATGGACGGCGGCGAGAACAAGCTCGCCGCGAGGATGGATGCCCTCGCCGGATGCGACGCGGTATTCGTCTTCGCCATCGGCGCTTCCGCCATCAAGCAATTGCTGGGGCGCGGCGTACAGCCTTTGCGCGTGGGAGAGACGGATATGATCGGCGCCATCCTGGAGAACGTCGGCAACGCGCTGCGGGAGGGCGGGGCGCCGTGGATCGAGCGGGCGCTGGCCGCGAAACGGAAGGCTGGCGAGCGCGACCGCTTCGCGCTCATGGAGGCGGAAGGATGGGAAAAATGACGGCAATGCCGCCCGCGCCCCACGGTACGGTTCTCGGGATCGCCGGCGGCAGGGCGGTGGTGCGGCTGGAGCGCGCCAGCGCTTGCGGCGGTTGCGCGCACGGCGGCGCTTGCGGCATTGGCCGCCTGGCCGCGGCGGGAAATCGTGACTTCATCCTGACCGTGGATGCGCCGCCCGGCCTTGCCGTTGGCGAGGAGGTGGCCTTCGTCGTGCCGGAGGAATCTCTTCCCCGCCTGGCTTTGCTGGGTTACGGCCTCCCGGCGCTTTTCACCTTTCTGGGCGCGGCCATCGGGCAGGGTTTGTCCGGCCGCGACGGTCCCGCCGCGTTTGGCGCCTTGTGCGCATTTGTGCTGGCGTGCCTGGCGGTGCGATGCATCGGCGAGCGGATCTTTCCCGCCTCCGGCGGCCGCGCGGGCGCGTTGCTTCCCTTTTCTTCATTTTCCCAAACGGAGTCGAACCATGAGTGAATCCCAGCCCCCCGATCCGATCTTTGAATCCAGCTTCATCAAGGAAATGGTGCGCCAGACGCGCGCCGTCGATACTTACGGTATCTTGAGTGGCGCCACGCCCGAGAAAATCCTCGCGCCGTTCGTGCTCACCAGAGAAAAGAAGGCCGCGATTCCCCTGGTCGGCGATCCCGACGAAAAAACCCTTTCCAGAGTCAAATCCTTCTATAACGCCATCGCCGTCCTCATCGAACAGGAATGCCGCTTGATGGCGGCGCCGCTCGTGCACATCACGCACGAGGGTTTTGGCCGCGCCCTGATTACCGTGGGAAAACTCGTCGCCGTCGACAAGACGCTGCGCGACGTGCACCGCTTCGGCTTCGCCAGCCTGTCGAAAATGAAGGACGAGGCCGATAAATTGCTTTCGGTGGCGCTGGAACGCATCGGCGATCATCCCGAAGTCGCCGGTCTCTGAAAACGCGTCTCGCACAAAGCACAGGAGAATCGAATATGTCGAACATTGTGGGACTCACGCTGGGGGGCGCCGAATGGACGCCCGAATTCGTCATGGGCATCGACCAGGACAACTGTATCGGCTGCGGGCGCTGTTTCAAAGTGTGCCCGCGCGATGTGCTCGATCTGATCGAACGGGTCACCGACGACGATGACGACGACGACGGTGACGGCGATGCTTCCGTGATGAGCCTCAAGAACGCCCGCGATTGCATCGGCTGCGGCGCCTGTAACCGTGTGTGCCCGAAAAAATGCTACAGCTACGCGGCCTCGCCCGTGCTGTCCTGAGCGGGCGGACGCCAACGGATTCCAATCCCGCTATTGCAAAAGCCTCCGCCTCGTCGATGTGGACATAGGCTACATGCTCCGAAATAGCTGGTGATGAGAACAGCGGCGCTGCGCGCCGGATGGTTGGCGCCCCCCTCTCCCGGCCTTCGGCCACCCTCTCCCCCCTGCGGGGGGCGAGGGGAATTCATCGGGAAAACTCGTCATTGCGAGGAGCGCAGCGGCGCGGCAATCCATGCGGCGGTTCAAGCAGGGAAAGCCAGAGCG
>JAIRLA010000043.1 GCA_031259795.1 Azoarcus sp. | reverse complement strand
CACTTCATCCCACAACGGGCCATCGGACATCGATCTCCCGTCGACGCCCTTGCGTCATGGTATGAGCAACATCCTGAATTGTTTGCCAGACAGGTTCATAATCAGGCGGAACGCGACATGTAGATACCTATGAAGCGGGGGAGAGGAGTCAACAGCTATTGCGGAATGTGTAGATAGCCATGGCTGCGGAGCCGGGGACCGCGCCAAAAATTTGGCGGCGCGCGCCGTTTTGCGGCAAAAATCCGCTTCGCGGTAGTTGCAATCCTTGGGGAAGCGTGGTTATACTCGCGCTCTTTTTCGGGGGCCGCCCGGTTTTCGGGTTGCCCGATTCAAGTCCACCGCCCGCCAATCGTAGCGGACGATGAGGAGAACAACATGAGTCTAGGCCTTGTCGGGCGCAAGGTCGGCATGACTCGCATCTTTTCCGAGGATGGTGTTTCCATCCCGGTCACGGTGCTTGACGTGTCCGATAACCGTGTGTCCCAGATCAAGACGGATGCTGTCGACCGCTATGCCGCGGTGCAGGTGGCGGTCGGCAAGCGCCGCGCCAGCCGCATCGGCAAGGCGTTGGCGGGGCATCTCGCCAAGGCGGGGGTCGAACCCTGCCGCCTGCTGCGCGAATTCCGCGTCGAAGCCGACAAGCTCGCCGCCCTGAAGGCGGGCGATGTCATCGGCGTCGATATTTTCGCCGTCGGGCAGAAGGTCGACGTCACCGGCGTCACCATCGGCAAGGGCTTTTCCGGCCCGCAGAAACGCCACAACTTCAGTTCGCAGCGCGCCTCCCACGGCAATTCGGTGTCGCACAACGCGCCGGGTTCGATCGGCATGGCGCAAGACCCCGGACGCGTCTTTCCGGGAACGCGCATGTCCGGCCAATACGGCAACACGCGGCGCACGACCCAGGGACTCGAAGTGGTGCGCGTCGATACCGAACGTCAACTGCTGCTGGTCAAAGGGGCCGTGCCGGGCGCCAAGGGCGGCGACGTGCTCATTCGCCCCGCGGTGAAGGCATAAGGGGGCGAGCATGGAACTGAAACTCTTGAATGCCGAAGGCCAGGCCGCTTCGACGCTGCAAGCCTCCGACGCGCTGTTTGGCCGCGATTACAACGAAGCGCTGGTTCACCAGATCGTCACCGCTTATCTGGCGAACGCCCGTTCCGGCGACCGCGCGCAGAAAACCCGCGCCGAAGTCTCGCACTCCACGAAAAAGCCGTTCCGCCAGAAAGGCACGGGCAACGCCCGCGCCGGGATGTCGTCGAGTCCGCTGTGGCGCGGGGGCGGCCGTATTTTCCCGAACAAGCCCAGCGAGAATTTCTCGCAGAAGGTCAACCGCAAGATGTACCGCGCGGGCGTGGCGTCCATCCTGTCGCAGCTCGCGCGCGAGGATCGTCTCGCCGTGGTCGAGGATTTCCGCGTCGACGCGCCGAAGACGCGCCTGCTCGTGCAGAAGCTCAAGGGGCTGGGACTCGATTCGGCGCTCGTGATTACCGACGGCGTGGACGAGAATCTGTATCTCTCCTCGCGCAACCTGTACGACGTGCTGGTGCTCGACGTCGACAAGACCGATCCGGTTTCGCTGGTGCGTTTCCCGAAGGTGCTGGTCACCAGGGGCGCGCTTGCCAAGATGGAGGAGGCGTGGCAATGAGCGCTTTTGATCAGGAACGTCTGTTGCAGGTGCTGCTCGCCCCGCAGATTTCGGAAAAGGCGACCTGGGTCGCCGACAAGCACGGGCAGGTCATTTTCAGGGTGACTCCCGACGCCACCAAGCCGGAAGTGAAAGCCGCCGTCGAGGCGCTCTTCAAGGTCGAGGTCACGTCGGTGCGAGTCCTGAACGTCACGGGCAAGGAAAAGCGCCGGGGCCGCATCACCGGCTGGCGCAAGGGCTGGAAGAAAGCGTTCGTCAGCCTCAAGTCCGGCCAGGAAATCAACTTTGCGACCGGGGAGTAAGCAATCATGGCATTGGTAAAACTCAAGCCCACTTCCGCCGGCCGCCGCTCGATGGTCAAGGTGGTCAATCCGGGGCTCCACAAGGGCCGTCCGGTCGACGCCCTGATCGAGAAGAAAACCAGCAAGGCCGGGCGCAACCATTCCGGCCGCATCACCGTGCGCCACCAGGGCGGCGGTCACAAGGCCCATTACCGGGTGATCGACTTCCGCCGCAACAAGGATGGCGTCCCCGCCAAAGTCGAGCGCATCGAGTACGACCCGAACCGCTCCGCGAACATCGCGCTGCTGCTCTATGCCGATGGCGAGCGCCGCTACATCATCGCGCCGCGCGGCGTCGAAGCCGGACAAACGCTGCTGAGCGGCTCCGAAGCGCCGATCAAGCCCGGCAACGCGCTGCCGATCCGCAATATTCCCGTCGGTTCGACGATCCACTGCATCGAGATGCAGCCCGGCAAGGGCGCGCAACTCGCCCGCGCGGCGGGCGCTTCGGTGCAACTGCTCGCCCGTGAAGGCAGCTACGCGCAACTGCGGCTGCGCTCCGGCGAAATCCGCCGCGTGCACGTCGAGTGCCGCGCCACCATTGGCGAAGTCGGCAACGAGGAACACGGTCTGCGCAAGATCGGCAAGGCCGGCGCCAACCGCTGGCGCGGCATCCGCCCGACGGTGCGCGGCGTGGTCATGAATCCGGTCGATCACCCGCACGGCGGCGGCGAAGGCCGCACCGGCGAGGGCCGGGTGCCGGTCAGCCCGTGGGGCACGCCGACCAAGGGGTATCGGACGCGCAACAACAAGCGCACCGATGCGATGATCGTCCAGCGTCGTCACAAGCGTTAAGGGTTAAGGGGTAACAGATGGCACGTTCTATCAAAAAAGGCCCGTTTGTCGACGCTCACCTTCTCAAGAAGGTCGATGCCGCGCGGGCGAGCAACGACAAACGCCCGATCAAGACGTGGTCGCGGCGCTCCACCGTCCTGCCCGACTTCGTCGGCCTGACGATCGCTGTCCACAATGGCCGCCAGCATATTCCGGTCTATGTTTCCGAAAACATGGTCGGTCACAAGCTCGGCGAATTCGCGCTGACGCGGACTTTCAAGGGGCACGCCGCCTCGAAGAAAGCCAAGAA
>JAIRLA010000037.1 GCA_031259795.1 Azoarcus sp. | reverse complement strand
CCGCTGGTCATGGATTCCAACATCCTGACCATGACCATGAATATCGGCGGGCAAACGGTGCGCTACGACCATGGGCCGCAAGTGCCGACCTCGGTGACGTGGCCCGCGGCGGGGGGCGAGCAGGTGCGCGTGACGCTGACGCCGCCGGTGCCCGGCGGCGCCAACACTATTTCCGCCTCCGGGCTGTGGGGCCTGCACCGGCTCTTCGACGGGCACGGGACAATGAGCCCGGGCTCGAAGCCGGATGTCTTCAACGTCAGGTTCGACGTGGGCGGGCGGACGGCGACTTTCGAGATCAGGCCGACGAGCGTCCAGAATCCGTTCAACCTGCCGGAATTGGGCCGTTTCCGGTGTCCCGCCAGAGGCATGCCTTAAGGATCACGAATGGATGCGAAATTCCTTGATTATTACAACAGCGAGCTATCCTATCTCCAGGAAATGGGGGCGGAGTTCGCCGCCTCGTTTCCGAAGATAGCCGGTCATCTCGGCATGCAGGGCGGAGCGGTGGCCGATCCCTATGTCGAGCGTTTGCTGGAAGGATTCGCCTTTCTTTCCGCCCGTATTCATCTGAAGATGGACGCGGAGTTCCCGCGTTTTTCGCAGCGCCTGCTCGAAGTCGTTTTCCCGCATTACCTCGCGCCGACGCCGGCCATGGCGATCGTGCAGATTCCGCTGGATCGGGACGCCAATGCCAGGAAGGACATCGTCGCGCGCCTGCCGCGCGGCGCGGCGCTCAACAGCGCGCCGCCGCCGGGCGCCTCGACGCCATGCACCTTCGTAACGGCGCAGGACATGGAGGCATGGCCGATCGAAATCGAGGAGGCCAGCGCCGGTATGCCCGCCGGGGACGCGCGCGCCGCGCGTCCTTTGCGCGGCAAGGAAGTGCGGGGGGAGATCCGGCTGCGCCTGAGGTACCAGACGCCGGTGACGGCGGAGCGGCAGCATCCCGACAGGCTGGTTTTCTTCGTGGCGGCGCCGGATGCGCTCGCCACGCGGATCTATGAGGCGCTGATCGGTCATTGTCTCGGCGTGACGGTGAGTCCCGCCGCTGGCGGCGAAACCACGTTCCTGCCCGCCGCCGCATTGCGGCCCGAGGGGTTCGACGCCGACCAGGCGCTGTTGCCGGGTGATCCGCGAGTATTCCAGGGGTATCGGCTGCTGCACGAATATTTCGCGTTCCCGCAGCGTTTCCTGTTTTTTTCCATCAATGGGCTGCGCGCGCCGCTTGGCAAGTTGCGCGAGGATGCGTTCGACCTGACGGCGCTGCTCGACCAGGACGCCGGCGCGCTCGCGGGCGCGGTGCGCAAGAATTGCTTCGAACTCGATTGCGTGCCGGTCATCAATGTCTTCCATCGCCATGGCGACCGCCTGACGCTGACGCATTCCGGCGTCGAACACCATGTGGTGCCCGATCGCGCCCGTCCACTGGATTACGAGGTTTACCGCATCGACGCCGTGGAGGGGTTCGACCGCGGCAATAATCCGGTCAACCGTTTCGCGCCATTTTATCGTCATGCCGCCTCCGACAGCGGCGGCTGCAAGGCCTATTTCACCACGCGGCGCGAAACGCGGCGCGCGTCGGAATCCTCGCAACGCGGCGGGGCGCGTTCGAGCTATGCCGGCTCCGAGGTTTTCCTGTCGCTCGTCGACGCGCACGAGTCTCCATGGCCGCAGCACATCGACCAGTTGTCGATGACGATGCTCCTGACGAACCGCGATTTGCCGCTGCTCATCCCCACCAGCGGCGCGCACGACCTGACGGTGGAAACGGATATGCCGATGAAGTGGGGGCGCATCCTGCGCGGGCCGTCGAGGCCGCGATTTTCGGTGGCCGAACGGGAAATGACCTGGCGCCTGATAAGCCATCTGTCGCTGAACTATCTCGCCCTGCGCGACATGGATGCGCAAAGCGGCGCGGTGGCCCTGCGCAAGTTGCTGGGCCTGTATGCGCTGCTCGCCGATCCGGCGGTGGCAAGACACGGCGAATCCATCGTCGAGGTGGAGTCTTCCGCCGTGACCCGGCGGCTGCCGGTTTCCGGGCCGCTGGTGTTCGGACGCGGCGTCGGCATCAAGCTCTCTGTCGACGAGGTGCCTTTCGCGGGCAGCAGCCCCTATCTTTTCGGCTGCGTGCTGGAACAGTTCCTGGCGCGGCACGTCTCCATGAACATGTTCTGCGAATTGTCGCTGCACAGCACGACGCGGGGCGCGCTCGCCTCGTGGCCGCCGCGTTTCGGAGGACGGCCCGATGCTTGAGGAAAGCGGCATTCGCGCCGACATCGTCGTGCCGCTGGAAGCGGAACGGCGCAAGGAGCCATGGCGTTTCGACTGGTTCGAGACCATGCGCTGGCTGGAAGCGCGCAATCCGTCGCGGCCCCGCTTCGGCAAGGCGCTGCATCCCGCCGACGAGATCGTGCGCATCAGCCAAAAGCCGTCGCTCAATTTCGCTCCGGCGGCGTTGTCCGGTTTCGGCGGCGACGGCCATGGCCACGTTTGCATCGAACAAGTCTCCTTCGGGCTGTTCGGGCCGAATGGCCCGATGCCGCTGCATTTCACCGAATTTGTGCGCGAGCGCGCCGAGTATGACGGCGATCCGGCATTGCGGGCCTTTCTCGATATTTTCCATCACCGTTTCGCGCTGCTGTTCTATCGCGCCTGGGCCGGCGTGCAAGCCACGACCAGCTTCGATCGTCCGGAAGAGGATCGCTTTTCCTGCTACGTCGGCAGCCTGATCGGCTATGGCGAACCTGTTTTCGACCAGCGCGATTCCGTACCCGATCGCGCCAAGCGTTACATGGCGGGCCATTTCGCGCGCATGACGCGCAATCCGGAAGGATTGGCCTCGATTCTGCGGTTTTTTTTCGCCTGTCCGTTCCGCGTCCAGGAGTGGATGCCGCATTGGCTGCAACTCGCCGAAAAGGATCGCACGCTCCTGGGCGTCGAGACCGCCGCCGGGCAACTGGGGCGCGGCGCGGTGTGCGGAGTTTCGGTTCTCGACCGGCAGCATCGTTTCCGCATTCACGCCGGGCCGTTGCGGCTTGCCGACTACATGGCGTTCTTGCCGGGGAGCGAGCGTTTCCGGCAGTTGCGCGACTGGGTGCGCAATTACGTGAGTTACGAGTTCTCGTGGGATGTCCGGCTCGTCCTGCGGCGCGACGAAGTTCCCGCGCCGCGGCTTGGCGCGGCCACGGGCAGGCTGGGGTGGACGACCTGGCTCGGGCAGCCGCCTGGCGGCGGCGACCGGGGAGATCTCGTCCTGGAAGGAGAGCGGCCCGATGCGCCGCGCATGCATTGAACGTTCAACAGAAACCATTGGGGTAAATGAACATGAGCAAAATAAGCCGCGTGGCGCTTTTCGGGAAATTGAATCCGGTGCTGCACAAGGCCATCGAATCGGCCACCGTATTCGCCAAATTGCGTGGCAATCCGTATGTCGAAATCAGCCATTGGCTTTATCAACTGATTCAACTCGATGACAGCGACCTGCACCGCATCTGCCGCCACTATGACGTGGATGGCGGCAGGCTGGCCGGCAACCTGCTGGCCGCGCTCGAACGCCTGCCCAACGGGGCGCTGGCGATCGAGGATTTGTCCGGCGACATCGACCTGGCCGCCGAACGGGCGTGGGTCAACGCCTCGCTCACTTTCGGCGCCGCGGCGGTGCGCGGCGCGCATCTGCTGTTTACCTTGCTGACCGACAAATACCTGCGCGGCGTGACCCTGACGCTGTCAAAGGAACTCGCGCGCGTCGACACCGAAGAACTGCGCGCGAAACTGGCCGCGTTGACGGCGGGCAGTCCCGAGGAAGGCGCGGCGAGCGCCGGCCAGACTTTCGGCGACAGCGCCGCGCCGGGGGAGACTTCGGGGGCGATGGCCCCGGCGGCCATGGGCAAGCAGGAAGCCCTGAACAAGTTCACCACGGACATGACCGAGCGCGCGCAGAAAGGCGAGCTCGACCCCGTGACCGGGCGCGACGAGGAAATCCGCCAGATGATCGACATCCTCATGCGCCGCCGCCAGAACAATCCGCTCATGACCGGCGAGGCGGGGGTGGGCAAGACCGCCGTGGTCGAAGGCTTCGCGCAGCGCCTCGCCAGCGGCGACGTGCCGCCCGGCCTGCGCGGCGTGCAACTGCGTTCGCTCGACATCGGCCTCCTGCAAGCGGGCGCCAGCATGAAGGGAGAATTCGAGCAGCGCCTGCGCCAGTTGATCGAGGAGGTACAGCATTCTCCCAAACCGATCATCCTGTTCATCGACGAAGTGCATACCCTGATCGGCGCGGGCGGCGCGGCGGGCACGGGCGATGCGGCCAACCTGCTCAAACCGGCGCTGGCGCGCGGCACGTTGCGCACCATCGGCGCGACGACATGGGCCGAGTACAAGAAATACATCGAGAAAGACCCGGCCCTGACCCGGCGCTTCCAGGTGGTGCAAGTGCCGGAGCCGGACGAGGAAAAGGCCGTGGCGATGCTGCGCGGCATCACCGGCGCGCTGCAAAGGCACCATGGCGCGCGGGTGCTCGACAGCGCCATCCGCGCCGCGGTCTCGCTGTCGCACCGCTATATCCCGGCGCGGCAGTTGCCCGACAAGGCCGTGGGGCTGCTGGATACCGCCGCCGCGCGCGTCGCGGTCAGCCAGCACACGACGCCGGGCGAACTGGAAGATTGCCAGCGACATATCGAAATCCTGCAAGGCGAGCTTGAAATGTTGCGCCAGGAAGAAGCGGCCGGCATCGGCTCCGGCGAGCGCGGCGGCGAAATCCGCGCGCGTCTGGCGGAACTGGCGGCGCGGGAGAACGAATTGAAGCAACGCTGGGAGAAGGAAAAGACGCTGATCGGGCGGATCGTCGAACTGCGCGAGCGCCTTGCCGCGCCGTTGGCGAAAGACGCGCAAGCCTCCGGCGAGGAAGCCTCCAGCGAGGAAGCCTCCGGCGAAAGCACGGAAGCGCCGCCGCCCGAGAGCGCGGCGGCGGATGAGACGAAGGATGCTTCGCGCGCTGAATCGCTGGCCGAACTGGAAAAGCTGGAGCGGGAACTGACGGGCGTGCGCGGCGAACGCGCGCTCGTGCTGGCGGCGGTCGATGAACAGGCGATTGCCTCGGTCGTGGCCGACTGGACGGGCATTCCGGTCGGGCGCATGTTGCGCAACGAGGCGCAGGCGGTGCTCGATCTGGTCGACAATCTGGAACGGCGCGTGATCGGGCAGCGGCATGGCCTTGCCACCATCGCCCGGCGCATCCAGACCGCGCGCGCCCGGCTCGACGATCCGGCCAAGCCCATCGGCGTGTTCATGCTGTGCGGGCCGTCCGGGGTCGGGAAAACCGAGACCGCGCTGGCGCTGGCCGAATTCCTTTACGGCGGCGAACAGAATCTGATTACCATCAACATGAGCGAATTCCAGGAAGCGCACACCGTCTCCACGCTCAAGGGCGCGCCGCCGGGCTATGTCGGCTATGGCGAGGGCGGCATCCTGACGGAAGCGGTGCGCCGCCGTCCCTACAGCGTCGTGCTGCTCGACGAGATCGAGAAAGCGCACTCCGACGTGCATGAGCTTTTCTTCCAAGTGTTCGACAAGGGGCGCATGGAAGACGGGGAGGGACGGCAGATCGACTTCCGCAATACCGTCATCATCCTGACCTCGAACGTCGGCACGGATCTCGTCAACAGCCTGTGCGCCGATCCGGAGTTGCCCGTCGATGCCGAAACGGTGGCCGCCGCGCTGCGCAAGCCGCTGCTCGAAGTGTTTCCCCCGGCGCTGCTCGGGCGGCTCATCGTGGTGCCATACTACCCGCTCGGACCGGAGACGCTCGCCAGCATCGTGCGCCTGCAATTGCGGCGCATCCAGAAACGGGTGGCCGCCTCGCATGGCGCGGCGTTTACATACGACGATTCCGCCGTCGAGCTGGTCATCAAGCGCTGCAATACGGCGGATGCCGGCGGGCGCATGATCGGCGCGATATTGACCAATTCCGTGTTGCCGGAGATCAGCCGCCGCTATCTCGAAGGGCTGGTCGCCGGGCAGGGTTTGCAGCGCGTGGGATTGAGCGCCGGGGACGACGAGTTCATCTACGACATAGAGATGCGCGAAATGGAGACCGGCGCGGGTCATGCCGCTTGAATGGCCGGGACGGCGCGGGAGCGATGATTCATCATGAACGATGCGGCTGATGCGCGGGGGGCGGAAATGCCCGCCCCGATGAGCGCCCTGCCCGCCGGGACGCGCTTGCAGGAGTTCGTCATCCGTTCGGTCGTTGGCGAGGGCGGCTTCGGGATCGTGTATCTGGCGCACGACACTTTCCTCGACCGGGAAGTGGCGATCAAGGAATACCTGCCGGCCAGCCTCGCGGCGCGCGGCGGCGGCGCGCAGGTGGAGGTCAGGGTTGCCGCCAAACGCGAATTGTTCGTCAAGGGGATGCGGCGCTTCGTCACCGAGGCGCACATCCTGGCGCGTTTCCGGCACCCCGCGCTGGTCTCGGTGCTGCGTTTCCTCGAAGCCAACGGCACCGCCTACATGGTCATGCCCTACTACCGCGGCACGACATTGCGCGACATGGTGCGCGCCGGCTACCGGGCGAGAAGTTCGGAAGATTTGCTCGCCATCCTGATCCCCGTACTGGGGGGGCTGGCGCAGATCCATTCGGTGGATTGTTATCACCTCGACATCTCGTCCGACAATATCCTGATGTTGGAAAACAAGATGCCGGTATTGCTCGATTTCGGCGCCGCGCGGCACACGGAACTGGGGGGCGAGGACCCGACCACGATCATCCTCAAGCCGGGCTTCGCGCCGGTCGAGCAATACGGCGGCGGCGGCGGCGGCGACAACGCGCCGGGACTGGGGCCATGGACGGACATTTACGCGCTCTCCGTGGTGGCTTATTTTCTCGTGAGCGGCGCGATGCCGGGCATCTCGGTTGCCAGGATCATGCGGGACACGGTCAGGCCGCTGGCGGCGGAGTTCGCCTCGTCGGCGCTGCCCGCCGGAGTGTTGAAAATCATCGACGCGGGGATGGCGGTGCGGCCGCAGGAGCGTCCGCGCACCGTCGAAGCGTTCAGGCAGGCGTTGCTGGATGCGGCGGAGGAAACCGCGCCGCCTGTCCTGACGCCCGTGAGCGCGCCGGCCGTTGTCAAGCCGCGCGTTATCACGCCGCCCGCTGTCAAGCCGTCCGCTGTCACGCCGCCCGTTGTCACGCCGCCCGTTGTCACGCCGCGCGGGGACGTCCAGAATGTGCGCGGCGCGGAGACGGGGAAAGGATCGCGGGATAACGATGCCATCATACGCTGGAGTATCCTGCTCCTGGCGTTGCTGGTGTTCGTCTCGGTGTTTTTCATGGTGTTTTCCGGAGGGGAAAACACGAATTCCGGCGGCTCCGCCTCTACACTATCGGGTACGCGGGGGAAATAATGATGATGGAACGCGGCGAATCCTTGTTTCGCGTCTTGCGCGATCAGGCGGGAAGGCTTGCCGGCGCGGCGCTGTGCTGCCCGGCGCTCTTTCTCGTGGCCTGCACGACGCTTTTCGACTCGCCGCCCGAGGCGGTGGCCAATGATGCCTCGGCGAAAATGATGAGCGATCTGGCTTCCATGGAACAGAACGCGTCGGCGGCGATCCCCGGCAAACTGAAGGAAGCTGGCGTCACCGCGGCGGAGGCCGTGCGCGATCCGGCGGCGGCGGCGAGCGGCGCAATCAATGCGACGGTCTCCGACATCGAGCATTCGGCGATGGGGGTCGCCAGGGACGGCGCGGCGCGCGCGCTGACGCCGGCATATGCGCCGCCGGGGGAGAGGGGCGCCAATGATGATGGCGCGATCGCCCTGTCGGTCGAGCGCGTCGACGCGGACATGCCGCAAGTGGCGGTGCGGGGGCTGGACGACGCCATCGTGCTGGTCGATGGCGAAAGGATCGGACTGGGCGGCTCGACGCGGGCGGGGCGCATCGGGCTGATTGTGTCGGGCCGTCATCATCTGCGGATCGAATGCCCGCATGAGCCGCCGTTTTCCGCCGATCTCAAGGTGGAAAAAGGCGACCGCATCGTGTTGCGCGGGCAATGCAAAACGCCGCTCAAGGCCGTGGCCGGTAACGTCCGGGCGGCGGCGCCCGCCGGGAAAGACCCCGCGCCAGCCACGCCCGCGCCGCAGTCATCCACGGGCGCGCGGAAAATGCCCACCCTGACGTTCGAGAAGAGCGGCGACGGCGCGCCGCCGAGACTGGTGTTGCGCGGGACGGGAGAACTCGTCGTGTTCCTCGATGACGAGAGGGTCGGGCCGGATCGGGGCAATGGCGTGCCGATCCGAGCGGGCAATCACAGACTGCGGGCGTTTCCAGCGGGCGCTTCTTCGGCGGCGGGGGCGTCGTTTTCGGCGGATTTCCCCGCGGAAAACGGCGACCGCATCATCCTGTGCGGCGACTGCGCCCCGGGCGGGGATGCCCGCGCGCTGGTATCGGGGCGCGGCGCGCCGGTCATTGAAAAAGGCCGCGACGCCGCGCCGCCCGCCAACCCTCCGGCGGCGCGGGATACCGCCCCCTTGCCGCGCAGCGGCGGCAAGACGCCCACCCTGACCTTCGACAGGATCAACGTGGAAGGGGCGCAACTGGCGATCCGGAACATGGGTAATGCTACTGTTATCATCGACGGCGAGCGCTTTGCTCCGGACGGCATCATGGGCGTGGATCGCCTGATTCCGATCCAGCCTGGCCGCCACAGTCTGGAGGCCATCTCCCCGCAAGCTCCGCCATTTGCGGCGGACTTCGATATCGAGGCGGGCGAGCGGGCGACCTTGCGCGGCGAATGAGCGGGAAATCCGCTCCAGAAGTGAATGAAGGAATGAAAATGCTTGAAATCC
The DNA here is from genome assembly GCA_031259795.1 of Azoarcus sp. GTDB lineage: Bacteria > Pseudomonadota > Gammaproteobacteria > Burkholderiales > Rhodocyclaceae > WRNU01. Next base: position 4,350 of record JAIRLA010000037.1, on the reverse strand, counting down.
AGGCGTTGACCTATAACGATCTTGCCCCCGTGATGCCAGTCGCGGGCACGATTTCCACCAGCGGCACGATAGGCCGGAATGATGACAACGCCATCATCCTGCCCGATCCGGCGAACACGGTGTCGCGCCAGCACTTGCAGTTCAGCCTGGAACCCCGGGGAATATATCGTGTCCGCAACGTCAGCAAGAAAAATCCCGCGCTCATCAATGGCAAGGAACTTGGCCCCGGCATGGAGTGCCTGTTGCAGGATCATGCCGAGATCATTATCGGCGCTTATGTGCTGCAAGCGCGTTATGTGACGCGGCCCCAAGAAGGCGAGCCAGCCGCGCCGCCGCCGATGCCCGCCGCCGCGGCGCGAGCGGGCGGGGTGAGCGACGATTTCCTGGCTTCCCTGCTGGGTTCCGGCCCGGCGGCGCGGCAGGCGGAATCCGCGTTGCCGGAAGCGGAAGACGAAAACTTCGCCGCCCTGTTCGCGGAAGACCCCCGGATCGTTCGCGGCGATCCCATGCCGATGCTCAACGAGCGCGGCATCGACCCGGGCAGTCTCGACGGCAAGGGCGACGAACTCATCAACGGCGGCGGCGATGCCGGAAGAATGACGCGCGAATTGCTGCGCGATCCGCTGTCCGGCCAAGTGGACAACAGGCTGCACCTCGACGGCGGCCTCGATCCCCTGGAGGCGCTGTTCGGCAGCGGCGGCGGCGAGTTCGATGACATCCTGCAAGGCGACAAAAGCGCGCACGCGGCCCTGAACGTGCCACACATGGATCTGACCCATGGCCCGGAACTTGGCGGATTGTTCCACCTGCCGGAAGCGGGAGGAAAACCGGCGTCCGGCGATCCGCCGCCGGGCATCGCCGCCGCGCCCGTTTCTTCCACCTTGCCGCCGGATGTAATTGGCATGAATGATGAGATAGACCGGCTCATCGCCGGGCCGCCGCCCGCTTCCGGCGACGCCGTCTTGCCGGGAGGCGGGGCGGCGGCGAAAGAGGCGCGTTCCGGGGATGGCGCGCCGTTTCCCGTGCTCGAAGACGGAGATATCGATCGCTTCCTTGGCGGGCTGGAGCCGGGCGAAGCCGCCGCCGCGGCTGACGCCACCCCGGAGACGGCTGGCGCGGACGGCATGGACGAAATAGACTGGCTCATCAGCGGACTGGATGGCGGCATCCCTGATGGCAATGTCTTGCCATGGACGGACAGGGCGCCGGAGGTCGCGGCGGCCGGAAACGGCACCTCGGCGCCGATCCATGACGATGACGATATCGGCGACCCGCCCGCCTGGCCGGACTCCGGCGCGGCGCCGCAATCGTCCGCGTCCGTGTCCACATCCGCATCCGTGTCCACATCCGCGTCCGCGGCGCCGGACGCCCGCCCCGTCGCGGCGGACGCGGACGTGGAAGAGACGCCGCCAGCGCGCCCGCCGCAAACATCCTCCGTGCAAACGCCGCTGGAGGCGGGCGCGCGGGAACTCTACGCGGCATTCATCGAAGGGCTGGGAGTCGAACTGCCCGACCGTACCGCGCTGGACAAGGATTTCATGAAAATGCTCGGCCAGTTGTTTCGCGGCTATGCGCAAGGGACGGTGGATATGATCGCCAGCAGGGCCATTGTCAAGCAGGCGGTACGGGCGAACGTCACCGTAATCGCGCCGGAGGACAACAACCCGCTCAAATTCTCGCCGGACGGCAAGGTCGCGCTGCTTTACCTGCTGGGCAAGCCTTTCCCCGGCTTCATGGGGCCAGTCGAAGCGGTGCGGAACGCCTTCGCCGATCTGCGCGCCCATCAGATAGGCATCGTCTCCGGCACGAAATCGGCCCTGAATCATGTGCTGGATCGCTTCGACCCAAGGCTGATCGACGAGGGAGAAGCGGAGCGCGGACTCGACAATGTATTGCCGCAACGGCGCAAGGCCCGGCTGTGGGATGCCTACATACGTCATTTCCAGGACACGCGGCAAAGCGCCGCCGACCGCTTCCAGGACTTCTTCGGGGCGGCCTTTCTCGAAGCCTATGAAAAAGCGATCGCGGCGATACAGCCGGGCGGAAGGAGGCACAAACCATGATGCGGTTGTCGGTGGCGCAGCGCAGCGAGCGCGGAGGCCGGGAATACAACGAAGATTTCATCGGCTTTTGCGCCAACGAAACGCTGGGCTGTTTCGTGCTCGCGGATGGCGCCGGCGGCTATGAGGGCGGCGCGCTCGCGGCGGAAACCGCCGTGCGGCATGTGCTGTCGTTTTTTTCCGCCGCGCCCGCGGTCGACAGCGCGGCGATCAACGCGGCGATTCCGGTCGCGCGCAACGCGCTCGCCGATGCGCGCGAACGCCACCCGCAATATGCCGAAATGGATACGACGATCGCGGCGCTGATGCTGGATACCGAACGCGCGCTCGCTTACTGGAGCCATCTTGGCGACAGCCGCATCTACCTGTTCCGCAACGGGCGCTCGCGCATATTGACGCACGATCACAGCGTCCTGCAATCCATGATCGATGCCGGCATGTTCAATGGCGCGCTACGCGGCAACAGAAAGCGGAGCATGCTGTACGCGGCGGTGGGCAGCGGCGAGATACCGGAGCGCGCCGTGCGCGACAAACCTCTCGCCCTGCTGTCCGGCGACATTTTCCTGCTGTGCTCCGACGGCTTCTGGGAGAGCATCGGCGAAGAAGTCATGGAGGCGGCCTTGCAGCAGGCCGCCTCCCCCGAACAATGGCTGGACGCCATGGTGCGCGAAATCGCCGAACCGGACGCGGCGGATCAGGACAACTACAGCGTCCTGGCGGTATGGGTCGGCGACCGCGAAGAAATAACGACGCGCATCCTGGCGAAGAAAGTACAGGAGGCATGAGCCGGTGGGAATGTTCGGTTTCCTGGCTTCTTCCAGATACATGGGATGGTTCGGCAAGCTGCCTTCCGTCGGCGATTTCGCCGGCAGGGGATTGCCCCCGCCCCTGCGCGAAACCGTCCACAAATGGATCTCCTCCGGCATGGCGGCGCTTGCCCGCTCGCGGCCCGGAGATTGGCGGGACGTCTACCAGGTTTCCCCGGTCTGGCACTTCGCCATCAACGCCGGCATATGGGATAAACCCGCCCTGATCGGTTGCCTGGCGCCGAGCGTCGACAAGGTCGGACGCTATTCGCCGCTGCTGGCCCTGCGTTCGGTCGACAGACGCGGCATCGACAAAGTCCTGCCGCCGGACAGCCGCTGGCTCTACCGGATCGACGCGGCATTGCGGAGCGTCATCGGCGAACGCATGCCGGTCGATCATGTGCTTGGCGCCCTGAAGCGGCAAACGCATGGCGATGGCGGGGACAATTCCACGGCGGGTATTCTCGGTGATCTGGGGATAAGCGACGGGGCCTTGTTGCCCTGCAAGGAATGGTTTTCGTGGCCGGATCTTCCGGCGCTGTTCAACGAGCGCGCCGACCGCAGCTTCTGGTGGGCGGAGCCCGCGCCCAAACTGCCGCCGAGGCAGATCATCCATTGCGGCCCGCCCGATGACGATCTGTTTTGCCTGTTGATGAATGGAGGAGGCGTAGCGACATGAGCCGTCCTGGAAACGAAACCCGCGCGGGCGATTCATTCATGCCGGCGCTGCTGGACAGATTGTCGCGGGACAGCCGTGGCGCGATAAGCCGCAATGCTTTCCGGAAAACGGTATTGCGCGATCTGGTATGGCTGCTCAATTGCACGAATCTCGAAGGGCAACTGCGCCTGGAGGAATTCCCGCGCGTCAAGCGCTCGGTCATCAATTTCGGCATCCCGACATTGGCGGGCGAACGCTTATCCGAATCCGATCTCGGCGCCGTGGCCGAGGGAATCAAAAACGCCATCCTCTGTTTCGAGCCGCGCATACTGGAAAAATCGCTGAAAGTCACCATCGCCCACGGAGACGACGCCAGTCTGTACAACCGCGCCCATTTCCGGATCGAAGCGACCTACTGGTTCGAGCCTTATCCGATAGATATGGTGATACGCGCGCAATGGGATATGGAGACAGGAGGCGTGGAGATTCGGGAAGAACGATGAGCCAGCGCCGCCGTGCGCCTCGCAATGACGAACCTCTCCCGTCATTGCGAGGGCCGCAGGCCTGCGGCAATCCACGGCGGTTCAGAAAACAGACGGAACCAAACATGTAGATGTCTGGCGCTGTCTGATTCCATCACGACTCGAAGCTGGCCTTTATTCCGCGCGGAAGGTATTCCACGGTCTGCTCATGTTTCCTTTCCTCCGTTCTAATGGTGCGCCCACATGCCGATCAGCGGCACGATGGCGCTGCCCAGGACGATGAGGGCGAACTGGCGCGCGAAGCGGTTGTTGTGGCCGGGTTCGTGGCGCAGCATGGGGATGAG
>JAIRLA010000117.1 GCA_031259795.1 Azoarcus sp. | reverse complement strand
GGAAGCCCTCTCCCGCCCTTCGGGCACCCTCCCCCGCAAGCGGGGGAGGGGAATTCATCGCAAGAACTCGTCATTGCGAGGATGCTCCCCACCTCGTCATTGCGAGGAGCGAAGCGACGCGGCAATCCATGCGGCGGTTCAACTATCCGAAGCGCTCCGGCAATTTGTGAGGCCGTCTGGATTGCCGCGGGCCTGCGGCCCTCGCAATGACGAGGGGGGGCGTCATTGCGAGGAGCGCAGCGACGCGGCAATCCAGCGCGTTCCATCCGGCGCGAAGCGCCGCCAATTTGCCGCGCCGCTGCGCTCCTCCCGAATAACGCAAGCTGGCGAATCGCCCCGATTGCGAAGCCGCACAAAAGCGGCAAGCATGAAGCGCCGTCGTGATTACAGTCGCGGCTATACCTTGAAGTGCGACACCGATTCCTGCAAGCGCGCGGCAAGCTGTTCCATTTCACGCGCCGCCTCCACCGCGCGCTCGATATCGACATCATTTTCACGCGCCATCCCGGCGATGGATTCGATGCTGCCCGCCACCGCGGCGCTGGCGCTGCGCTGCTCGTCGGTCGTCGCGCCGATCAGGTCAAGCCCGCCGCCAACCTCGACCACCAGCGCATTGGCCGCGCTCAACACCTCCAATGCCCGGCTGGCCGCGCCCCGGCTCGACTCGATGTGCGCCAATCCGCACTTGATCGTCTCCTGCACCGATTTCGACCGGCTGCCGATTTCCTGCGTAATGTCGTCGATCCGTCCCGCCGAATGCGCCGATTTTTCAGCGAGTTTGCGCACTTCGTCAGCCACCACCGCGAAGCCGCGCCCCCGTTCCCCGGCATGAGCGGCCTCGATCGCGGCGTTGAGCGCGAGCAAGTTGGTTTGCTCGGCGATCTCGCGCACGTCCCTGGTGATGCCGTTGATGACCTTGGTCGATGTCACGAAGGCCTCCATCGAATCAGCCATGCGCTTGACCGCGCCCTGCGCCTGCTCCATCTCGCTGATCAACTGCCCGAGACTGTTCTGCCCTTCCTGCGAACGGACGAGGCTCTCGTGCGAACGCGCGCGCACCGAACCGGTGTTGTCGGCGATGGATGAAATCTTGTCATTGAGATCCTCGACCACTTTGGCGGCCTGCTCCGAACTGTCGGTCTGGCGACGCGAACCTTCGGCGATGCGCGTGGCGTTCCTGGCCAGATCGCGCGCCTGTCCGGTCACCGCGGAAGCCGACGTCCCGACCTGCCGCACCAACCCGGCGATGGTCCCCAGCATGCGGTTGAACATGTCGGCGGCACAGCCGATCTCATCCCGGCCATCCGCTTCCAGCCGCCGGGTCAGATCGCCGCCGCCCTGGGCGAGTTCGGAGAGGCTTTCGGTGAGCCTCGCCAGCGGCCGGATCACGAAACGCCGGATGAACACATACACGAACCCCACCAGCGGCAAGGAAACGATGATGGCGAACAACACACTCTCATCGCGGAAACGGTCGACCGCTTCATTCACGTGTTGCAGGGAGACGCGCATGCTCACCGCCCCCAGCGCCGCGCCTTCTTCCACCATGTGGCACGAGATACAGTCCTTGCCGAGATAATTTTTCGAGGCCAGCGCCGGGATCACTACCCGCAGATGTTCATCCTGCCGGTCTGTTTCCATCTGCATGTACGGTTCGCCGCTCTCCAGCACGCGGCGCTCGATCTCGTCGGGAGGCGTCGAGGCGGCATTGCCCGGACCATAGACTTTCGTCACCGCCTCGCCCCGGATCACCTTGAGGTCATGGACCAGCGACAACTCCTTGATCTGATCGAGAAACACATCGCGCTGCGCCACGGTGCCGGTAATCATCATCCCGGTCAGTCCGGCCATCGTCATCTCATTGACCGTGCGCGCGAAATCCCGCGCCTGATCGGTAACGACACTGCGATTCACCTGGGTTTCCCATACAATCATGCTGCCCCAGGCAACCAGCAACATGAGCCAAATCGCGCCAGTGAGGCGCATCCAGATTGGTGTGTCCGCCAAACGGCGCATAATACCTTCCATCCCCTTGATGACGGCGCACCCGCGACTACCGGTTCCGCATCGTTATCTTTGTTATCCTTGCCACCGGCCTTCGCCCGGTCACATGACCGTGATGCCACGACACACTCCGCCCAAGTTCATCAGGAGGCTGTCTCATTCACCCCTGTCATGGCAGATCCTTTGACCTGTCGCAAGACTGGAATATTATTGGCCGTTCAGTATGGCTGCGATGCGCGATCCATCACGTGGCGGCCCGCCGCAACCATAGTGTTATCCACTACAACGCGAGGTTTTCAGATGAAAAAAGCTACTATCACCGCCATCCTTGGCGCCGTCGCCCTCTCCCTGGCCAGCAACGCCTCCGCCCAGGTCAGACCCGAAGATCAGATCAAATACCGCCAGGCCGCCTACAGTTTTGCCGCCTGGAACATGGGCAAGATCAAGGCCAATCTGGACGGCACTTTCGATGCCGCGCAAGTCAAGGCCGCCGCCACCGCCATCGCGGCGGTCGCCGGTTCGGGCATGGGCGCCCTGTACGGCCCCGGCTCCGAAAAATCCATCGGCGCCCAGAAAACTTTCGCCAAGCCGGAGCTATTCCAGAACGGCGCGGAAGTCGGCAAGCTGGCCGGTGATTTCGCCACCACCGCCGCCGCGCTCGCCAAGGCCGCCGAAAGCGGCGACGCCGCCGCGGTCAAGACCGCCTACGGCGACGTCGGCAAGACCTGTAAGGCCTGCCACGACCAGTTCCGCGCTCGCCACTGACAAAAACAAGAACAAAGACCCCCCTCTCCCGCAAGCGGGAGAGGGAACGGCAAGCGGTTGTGATTGAGGGATGGTCATATCGGCAAAGCCTCGTCATCGCGATGGACTCCCCTCCACCGCTTGGCGGGCGAGAGGGCGCCCGAAGGGCGGAGAGGGCTTCCAACCATCCGGCGCGCAGCGCCGCTGGACACAAAAGGGGAGAAAGGAGCAGGACGCCCATCCACTCCCCACTGCAAAGAATCACGACGACAAACGCCCCTCAACGACGATTCGGAAAGACGAGATCGCTATCCGGAACTCGGAGGTCGCCGTTCGGAAGGGCGAGATCGCCGTCCAGAACTCGGAGGCCGCCGTTCGGAAGGGCGAGATCGCCGTCCGGAACTCGGGGATCGCCGTTCGGAAGGGCGGGATCGCCGTCCGGAACTCGGGGATCGCCGTTCGGAAGGGCGAGATCGCCGTCCGGAAGGGCGGGATCGCTGTCCGAAACTCGGAAGTCGCCGTTCGGAAGGGGGAACTTGCTCTTTCAGGGAAAGAGAAGAGCGTGGAATTACTCCTCCGCCGGTTCGGGCGCGGTTTGTTTCCGTCCTGTGCCGGGGAAGCGTTCTTTCAGGTCTTGCTCGGCGACTTTCGCGCCGGGGACGTTCCGGGCGGCGGCGTCCTTGGCGCTGTTGTAGATCGCCAACGCGAATTCATAGGCTTCGCTGCCCGCCAGCAATATCGTGTC
>JAIRLA010000198.1 GCA_031259795.1 Azoarcus sp. | reverse complement strand
ATGAATAGCGGCGCTACGCGCCGGACAGAACGAACTGGATTGCCACGTCGATCGCGCTCCTCGCAATGACGAGTTCTCCCGATGGATTCCCCTCGCCCCCCGCAGGGGGGAGAGGGTGGCCGAAGGCCGGGAGAGGGGGGCGCCAATCATCCGGCGCGAAGCGCCGCTGATTTCTTGGCGGTGGAGAATGGACAGGCGTTCCGTCCACTCCCTCCCCCTTTTTATCCAGCGGCGCTGCGCGTCGGATGGTTGGAAGCCCTCTCCCGCCCTTCGGGCGCCCTCTCGCCCGCCAAGCGGGGGAGGGAAGGAATCCATCGGACGGGGGAGGCCATCGGAAGAATTCATCATCGCGAAAACCCTTCCTCACCTCGTCATCGCGAAAGTCTCCCCCGCCTCGTCATTGCGAGGAGCGCAGCGACGTGGCAATCCAGTTCGTTCTGTCCGGAGCGCAGCGACGCTGATTTCTTTGGCGGAGGGGAGTGTCCATCGCAACGACGGCGCTTTGCCGACATGACCCTCCCCCAATCACAACCGGCAGCCCTCCCTTCCCCCAATCACAGCTGCTTGCCGTCCCCTCCCCCACTTGTGGGGGAGGGTGCCCCGTCAGGGGCGGGAGAGGGTTTCCTTCCATGCGGAGCGAAGCGACGCTGATTTCTTGGCGGTGGGGTACAGACAGGCGTTTCCCTTCCTCCCTCCCCCTTTTATCCAGCGGCGCTCTCGCGCCGGATGGTTGGAAGCCCTCTCCCGCCCTGCGGCCACCCTCTCGCCCGCCAAGCGGGGGAGGGGCGTCCATCGGAAGAATGCGCCATTGCAAAAGCCTCCCCCTCCTCGTCATTGCGAGGAGCGCAGCGACGTGGCAATCCAGTTCGTTCTGTCCGGAGCGCAGCGACGCTGATTTCTCTGCGGTGAGGCACGGACAGGCGTCCCGTTCCTTCCTCCCCTTCTTTAAATGGATTTGGCGATGAAAGTGATCCCGACCGCGCTGCCCGGCGCGCTGATTCTCGAAGCGGACGTATTCGGCGATGCGCGCGGCTTTTTCCTTGAAAGCTACAACGCGCGCGCTTTCCGCGAGGCGACCGGGTACGATGCCGCCTTCGTGCAGGACAACCATTCGCGCTCGGCGCGCGGAGTACTGCGCGGACTGCACTACCAGATTCGGCAGGCGCAGGGCAAATTGGTCAGGGCGCCGCGCGGGCGGGTGTTCGATGTGGCGGTGGATGTGCGGCGCGGCTCGCCGCATTTCGGGCGCTGGGCCGGAGTCGAGCTTGGCGAGGACGCGCCGCAGCGCATGTTCTGGATTCCGCCCGGATTCGCCCATGGCTTCGTGGTGCTGAGCGAAAGCGCCGATTTCCTGTACAAGGCCACCGATTATTACGCGCCGGAACACGAGCGCTGCATCCTCTGGAACGATCCCGCCATCGGCATCCGCTGGCCGCTGGGCGAACTGGGCGAACCATTGCTGTCGGCGAAGGATCGCGCCGGATTGCCGCTGCAAGACGCGGAAACATACACATTCGAGGGCGCGCGATGACGATCAGGACAGTGATCCTTTCCGGCGGCTCGGGCACGCGCCTGTGGCCGGCATCGCGCGAAACCTATCCCAAACAACTATTGCCGCTCACCGGCGAACATTCGCTCCTGCAAGAGACGGCGGCGAGGCTCGATGGCTTTACCGGCGAACTCGACCCGCGCCTCCTGGTGGTGAGCAACGAAGAATACCGCTTCATCACCGCCGAGCAATTGCGCCGGAGCGGCGTGCGCCAGGCGCGCATCGTGCTCGAACCCGCGGGCCGCAACACCGCGCCGGCGCTGACGCTGGCGGCGCTGGAAGCAAGCGGGGAAGGCGCCGACCCTGTCTTGCTGGTGATGCCGGCCGATCACGCGATCGGCGATCTCGCCGTCTTCCAGCGGGCGATCGCCGCGGGCGCGCGCCAGGCCGAAAGCGGGGCGCTGGTGTGCTTTGGCGTCGTACCCGAACGGGCGGAGACCGGATACGGCTACGTGCGCGCCGGCGCGGCGATTGCCGACGGCGAAGCGCGCGCGCTGGCCGAATTCGTCGAAAAGCCCGATGCCGGCGCGGCGGCGCGCTATATCGCCAGCGGCGCGTATTTCTGGAACAGCGGCATTTTCATGTTCCGCGCCTCGGTGTGGCTGGAAGCGTTATCGCACTTCCGGCCCGATATCGACGAAGCCTGCCGCACCGCCTGGGCCGGGCGTTCGACGGATGCCGATTTCCTGCGCGTGGAACGCGCCGCGTTCGAAAAATGTCCAGCCGACTCCATCGACTACGCGGTAATGGAAAAACTGCGCCGCGCCCCGCAACTCGGCGCCGGCGTCCTGATACCGCTCGCCGCGGGCTGGTCGGACGTCGGCGCGTGGGATGCCCTGTGGGCGGTATCGGCGCGCGACGCCGACGGCAACGCGACACGGGGCGACGCCATCCTGCACGACAGCCGGGACACGCTGGTCTATGCCGGGCACCGTCTGGTGGCGGCGGTGGGCTGCCAGGACATGGTCGTGGCGGAAACCGCCGACGCGGTGCTGGTGGTACCCAGGAACCGCGCGCAGGACGTCAAGCAAGTGGCCGAACGCCTCAAGGCCGAAGGCCGCAGTCAAGGCCGCAACCACCGCAAGAACTTTCGTCCATGGGGCTGGTACGACGCGCTCGATGGCGGGGAACGCTTCCAGGTCAAGCGCATCGTGGTCGAACCGGGCGCGAGCCTTTCACTGCAACTGCATTACCATCGCGCCGAACACTGGATCGTGGTGCGGGGCACGGCGCGGGTGCAGCGAAACGACGACATTTTTTTCCTTGGCGAAAATGAGTCGACCTACATCCCGATAGGCGCCATGCACCGCCTGTCCAACCCAGGCCGCCTGCCGCTGGAGATCATCGAAGTCCAGTCGGGCAGTTATCTGGGCGAAGACGACATCGTCCGCTTCGAGGACGATTACGGGCGCGCACGGGACTGAACGCGATACTGTTTTCAGCCGCGGCGGCCGGTCACCGGAAATCGTGGCCGGATTCTCAGGGCAATCCCTGCAATAAACCTTCGTCCGCCACGCTCGTCTGCCTGGCCGGTTGTATGGCGGCGACTTTCTCGACCAGGGGATCGGACCAGTTTCCCGTGATCGTGTAGTCGTAGGAGAACATTTTTTCGATGGGATCGCCCAGCGCTTTTTGGGCGATGTATGTCACCGCGCCCGCCGCCGGGTTGACCACGGCGGCGCCCACGGCGACCGATTCGGCCAGCGTCGGACGCACGGTGACGCGCAGATCCTGGGTTTCTTCGTCGACGTCGGCCTGGCCGCTCATGAAAACCCGCGCCGCGGGGCCGGTGATCTCGATTTTGTCGGTGCGCATCACACCGTTGGCGACGGCGATGCTGCCGGCGATACGGTCGAAAATGAAGCCTTCGGAGAATACGTCGCGGAAATCGAGTGTCGCCCGGCGCGGCAGGGCTTGCAGACTGAGGACGCCGAGCAGGCGGCCAACGCCGGGTTCGAGTTGCTCGAAACGGCCATTGCGGGCGTTCAGGTCGAGTTGCCCGGACAGCGTGCGGTAATCGATATGCAGCGGCATGTCCCGCCAGCCCAATTGCCCCGCGAGCGTGGCTTGCCCTCCGCGCACTATGTTGGCATAGCCCAGAATCCTGGCGAGATGGCCGATATTGCTGGTGGAGAGGGTGAAATCGAGTTGGGTGCGTCCCTGTTCGCCCGGCTGCCAGGCGCCGCTGCCGGAAAATTGCGCATCCGGATGGTGAACGGAAAATTTGTCGAGCCGCCAGTGTCCGTCCTGATTGAACGCCCGCACTTCGAGGCGGCCCAGTTCGCTGCCGCCCAGCGCGAACTGCTCCACCCGTACATCCAGCCCCGGCAGGCTCTGGGGCGGCGGCGTTTCGCTTTCGCTCCCACTTTCATCGCGCGCCTCTTCGCCGGGCAGCGCCAGACGGCGCAGGCGCGCCGACAGCATGCCATCGCCCGCCTTGCGCCAGATGAGATCACCCTGCGCCTCGGCGCTTTCCACGTTGGCTTTCCAACCCTCGGCATCGGCCAGCGCGCGCAGTTTCAGCGCATTGAACGTGCGTCCGAACGCGCGCAGTTGTCCGGCTTCCAGCGTGACGCCCGCCAGCGGCGGGGCCTCGTCCCCGCCGCCGCCGCGCTTTTCGCCCAGTATCCGCCGCCAGGCGTCGACATCCAGCGTATCGACCGTCGCCGCGACTTGTATGCCGTCGCCATCATTCCGCGCCGGTTGATTCACGCCCACGCCGCCGCGCAACGTCCCGGCGGCATCGCGTTCGAGTTCAACGTCGAGCCATTTGCCCAGCTTTGCCACGAACCGTTGGGATTTGCCCTCGCCCGAGGAAATGGCGACGATTTCCAGCGGCCAGTTTTCTCCGCGTTCCTTGGCGAAGGGGGCGGGCAGCCGCGAGTGCAGGTCGTCGAGTCCCAGATGCATGATGGCCCATGCGTTGTCGTGACCAAAGGCGAATTCCGCCTGCCAATCCACGATCCCGTCGAGTTGCTCCAGCAGCGGCCAGGAAAATGTCTTGCGCGCGCTCGCCATGTCCGCCTGCCCTCGCGCATGCAAGGACAGGCCGGCGGCGGTGGTGCTCCCTTCGACCGCGACCGGCGCGCCGAGCATATGGCCGCGGATGGAGGGAATGCGCAATCTGTCGCCGGTGAAGCTCAGGTTGCCTCCGGCGTTTTCCAGCGTCGGCCAGCCCTCGGCGAAACCGATGAGGTTGGCGGCGAAGCGGTAGTCGCCGCTCACCGTGGTGGCTTCGAGTTCGCGCAAGGGGATCACCAGATTGAGATCGAGCCGCCCGTTTCCTTCGGCCCACAGCGGCGCGGTGAAATCGCGCAGACGCACGGGAAGCGGACTTTCGGCGATGAAGCGCAGGAAATCCGCGCTCGGCCCGTTCGCCGTCCCTTCCACCGCCATGACGCCCGCGCCGAGGTCGGGAATACCGAGCCGTATCCGTTCCAGATGCGTCCCGAAGATGCGGGCCTTGTTGGCCTCGATGGTCAGGCCGGGCCCCTCAAAGCGGAGTTCGCCCGCGATATCTTCGAGCGCCGGCCAGCCGGCGGCGTATTCGAGCTGCCCTCCCGTCACATCGGCCTTCACGAAAAAGCGCCCCTGTTTCTCCCGGAACGGGAAATCCTTCAGCCGCCCGCGGAGTTCCATGCTCACGCCGCTCACCTTGCCGCGCTGGATGGCGCCTTGCATCCATTCATGGACGCGCTCGTTGATGGCCTTGGGCAAATAACGCCATACCGCCGCGCCATCGGCGCGGACAAGCTTCGCCGTGAGATCGACTTCGCCCGGGTTGCCGTTCGCTCGCCAATAGCGCCCGGACGCCGCGCCTTCCGCATCGTCATTGGCGAACTTGACCGTCTCGAACATCAGTTCCAGCCGCCCGTTCTGCCGTTTCCAGCCGCCATCGACATCGAGCGCGGCGAAAAAAATGCGCGCCTCCTCGAACACCGCGGGTAAATCGAGATGCGCGTCGCGGCTGACGATCGTGAAATTCCCCGCCTCCTCGTTACCCTCGATCCGCCCCGACAACCCGCCCGCGCCGGGAATGGCGCCGAGCGCGGCGAGTCCGGCGTTCTCGAAATGCGTTTTCAGCGTCCACGCATACGGCGCGGTGATGCGTCCCCGCCAGCCGAACGAAAGCGCGCGCACGCGCCCTCGCGGGTCGAGCGCCGCCAGCGCCATGCGCATGCTTTCATCGCTGACGGGCAAGCGCCCGGCCAGATGCGCGAGCACGGCCAGATCGAACGCGCTGGCCGAGAACTCGCCCCCGGTCACCGCGCCATCGTCCGCCTGGTGCAATCGCAGCGTGAAATCGGCGGGCGCGAGCTTGCCGCCATTGCCCATGACCAGCCACAACTCGCGCGCGCTCATCTCGGTCTTGCCGGCGGCGCGCTGCAACCGCAGGTTGCCGCTGAGGCGGGTGAGCCGCAATGGCGGCAGTTCCGGCGCCAGCGTGGCTTCGACGCCGTCCAGCTGCACATCCGCGCTCGCGTCGATGCCGCCCGCGCCGTCGCTGTCGAGCCACAAGCGCACGCCGCCGTGTCCCCGGCATGGGAACGGGTAATCCACCCATGCCTGCCAGCTACCGAGATCGGCGCGTTCGAGTCCGACGTACAGTCGCCCGGAAGCGGTCGCCGGCGCGCCGGGATCGAAAAACTCGCCCAGTTCGCCGCGCACATCGAGCGTCGTCGCCATCTTGGCGGGAGGCCGCGCCTTGAGCGCGAAACGATGCCGGCCGCGCCCGCGGCTGAAGACGAAGCGGGCTTCTTCCAGGCGCAGCGGCGGCGCGGCGCGCAGTTCGTCGTTCCAGATCAGGGTGGCGTCGCGCACCGCGACGCGGTTCTGTCCGAGCAGCCATGTCACGAAACCGGCGCCGGTTTCCTTGCCGCGGTTGCTCTCGCCGGGAGCAAGATGGATGCCCGCCACGCTCGGGACGCCATCCTTGCCGCGCCCCAGTTCGATCGTCGGCCCGATGATCTCCAGCCAGTGGAAGTCCGGCATCCGCCGCCACAGGGACGACCACGCCAGCGTGGCTTCGACCTGTTCCAGCCGCAGCACTTCCCGCCCGGCTCCGTCATGCACCGCCAGGCCGCCGAGACGCAGCCTCGGTCGCAGCCCCGGCCAGCCCGTCTCCAGCCGGTCGATCTTCACCGGCAGGCCGATGGCGCGGGAGAGCTGGGCGGCGACCCATTCCGGATGCGCGCCCACCCAGGGCAACACCCAGACGCGCAAGGCGACGAATAGCCCGCCGCCCGCGAACCAGAGGACGAGAAGCGCCCACCCCAGTCCATGCATGAAGCGCGCCCAGACGCCCGGAGCGGCTTTGCGCCGATCGGCGCTCCGGGCGGACGGTTCGGGAGAAAAGGAAGAAGATTCGGAAGAGATTTTAGTATTCACTTAAATAACATAACAAAAGAAGGCCGCAACCGGAAAGTACGGATTTCCACCGTTTTACGGCGAGCAAACGATTCCCGCGGCGGCGGCTCCCGCGCCCGTCCTGCGACAAAGCTACAATGCGGCATCGTCCCGGGACGCAAAGTAACAACACGTAAAGTAACAAATATCGTCGAGGGAGAATACATTTTACCAATTTTGGGAGTCCATTCGATGCCGTTCGATACAACAGCATCAGCAGGGATCGTCGACCGCGCCGCGCGCCAGTCGCGCTTCCTGCGGCGCATGCTCGACAGCCGCCCGTGGCTGGGCGAATACCTGGGCGGCGGACTCGAACACGCGATCGGCGGCGAGGCCATGCGCGCCTTCATCGCCCGCCAGGGCGCCGACGAGGCCAACCTGCGCCCCGTCCTGCGCCGCCTGCGCGCCTGGGCGCTGTGCCATCTGATCGTGCGCGATCTCGGCGGCCTGGCCGATCTGGCCGAAGTCACCGAAACCATGACCGCGCTCGCCGAAACCGCCATCGCCCACGCCCACGCCGTCCTGCGCGCGGCGCTGGTCGCGCGTCACGGCGCGCCGCGCGCCCCGGACGGCGCGGAGCAGGAATTGCTCATCATCGGCATGGGCAAGCTCGGCGGGCGCGAACTCAACGTCAGCTCCGACATCGACCTGATCTTCCTCTACCCCGAGGACGGCGACAGCGACGGCCCGAAAACCATCAGCAATTTCGAATTCTTCGCGCGCCTGGGCAAACAGATCATCGCCGCCCTGGCCGAACTCACGGAAGACGGCCAGGTCTTCCGCGTCGACATGCGGCTGCGCCCCAACGGCGACTCCGGGCCGCTCGTGGCCAGCCTCGACATGCTGGAGAACTACTTCGTCACCCAGGGCCGGGAATGGGAACGCTACGCCTGGATCAAGGCCCGCCTCCTCACCGGCGAAGCGAAGGCGCAAGCCCTGCGCGCCATCGTCCGTCCTTTCGTCTTCCGCAAATACCTCGATTTCGGCGCCATCGGCGCCATGCGCGAACTGCACGCCCAGATCCGGCGCGAAGTCGCCCGCCGCGACCGCGCCCACAACATCAAACTCGGCCCCGGCGGCATCCGCGAAATCGAATTCATCGCCCAGGTATTCCAGCTCATCCGCGGCGGGCGCGACCAGGCACTGCAAATATGCCCGACGCTCCGGGTGCTCGACTGCCTCGCCGAACGCGCCATCCTCAAGGCCGAAACCGTCGAAGAACTCGGCGCGGCCTATACCTTCCTGCGCCGCCTCGAACACCGGCTGCAATACCTCGACGACGCCCAGACCCACGACCTGCCCGCGAACACCGGCGACCAGGCCCTGATCGCCGAGACCATGGGCTTCGCCGGCTACCCCGCGCTGCTCGCGGCGCTCGACCGCCACCGCGCCGCCGTCAGCCGCCATTTCGAGGCCGTATTCGGCGAACCGGACGAAGCCGAAGACGATCCGCACAAACTCGCCGACATCTGGCAAAACATCGCCGACGGGCTCGACGCCGCCGCCACGCTGGGCCGGCTCGGCTACCGCGATCCGGACGCCGCCGCCGCGCGCCTGGCCGCCACGCGCGCCGGCGCGCGCTACCGGCAGCTTCCCGGCAACATCCGCGCCCGCTTCGACGCCCTGATGCCCCGCCTGCTCGCCGCCGCCGCCGCCGCGCCGAACGCCGACGACGCGCTGGCGCGCAGCCTCGACCTGCTCGACAGCATCGCCCGGCGCGGCGCCTACCTCGCCCTGCTGCAACAATACCCGCAAGCCCTGCGCCGGGTCGTCGACCTCGCCAGCGCCTCGCACTGGGCGGCGCAATACCTCTGCCGCCACCCCATCCTGCTCGACGAACTGCTCGACGGCAGCGCCCAGGAAGCCATGCCCGACTGGCCGCGCTTCCAGCGCGAACTGGCCGCCGAACTCGACGCCATCGAACCCGACATGGAACGGCAAATGGATCTGATGCGCGAACGCCACCACGTCCAGGTCTTCCGCCTGCTCACCCAGGACCTCGCCGGCCAGCTCAGCGTGGAAAAACTCGCCGACCACCTGTCGATGCTGGCCGACATCATGATCGGCCTCGCCATCGCGCCGTGCTGGCGCAAAATCAAGAACCGCCGCCGCGACGAACCCCGCTTCGCCGTCATCGGCTACGGCAAGCTCGGCGGCAAGGAACTGGGCTACGCCTCGGACCTCGACCTCATCTTCCTCTACGAAGATGACGACATCGAAGCGAGCGAACTCTACGCCCGCCTGGCGCAGCGCATCAGCTCGTGGCTATCGAGCCGCACCGCCGCCGGCATCCTGTTCGAGACCGACCTGCGGCTGCGCCCCAACGGCGAATCCGGCCTCGTCGCCTGCTCACTCGCCGCCTTCCGCAAGTACCAACTCGAATCCGCCTGGGCCTGGGAACACCAGGCATTGACCCGCGCCCGCTACACCGCGGGCGACGCGGCGCTGGGCGCGGCGTTCGAGCACATCCGCGACGAAGTCCTGCGCCTGCCGCGCGACCGGCAAACACTGCGCGCCGACGTCATCGCCATGCGCGACAAAATGCGCGCCGCCCACGCCGGCAAAAGCCCGCTCTTCGACCTCAAGCACGACGCGGGCGGCCTCGTCGACGTCGAATTCCTGATCCAGTACCTCGTGCTCGGCCACGCCCACGCCCACCCCGGACTGACGCGCAACCTCGGCAACATCGCCCTCCTGGGCATCGCCGCCGATCTCGGCCTGATCCCCGCCGGACTCGCCGCCGCCTGCGCCGACAGCTACCGCAACCTGCGCCAATTGCAGCACCGCCAGCGCCTCAACGACCAACCCGCCCGCATCCCGCTCGACGAAGCCGCCCCCCTGCGCGCGCCGGTGCTGGCGCTGTGGCGGGAAGTCTTCGGCTCGACGATCGCGGACGCCTGAGAACCTGTCCGGCTGGACGAGCGCGCGGGCCGATCTATACTTCCCGATGAGCGCGCGGGTTCTGCCTGGGCTTGCGCGATACCGGCCCGGCCCGCACGGGCCGGTTTGGTTTTGCTCGTTGCCATGGGAGCGGCTCGTGGACAATGACTATGAAAGCAGATTGGAGGCCGCCCGGACTGATTTCCTGATCGCCGATGAAAGGAAGGGATGGCTTGCGCGTATCAACAACGCGCCCGACTGGGTGGTCGAGGTGGCGCAGGGACTGCTCATGTCCGCGTTCACCCT
>JAIRLA010000101.1 GCA_031259795.1 Azoarcus sp. | reverse complement strand
ATGTCCTGCATGCGAACGACATGGCCGCGCCGCCGCGAAACGAAATCGAGCGCGTGGCGGATCGCCGTCAGCATGCCGAGCGAGAGTACGTCGACCTTCATCAGAACCTGTTCATAATCCGGGTGATGAGACCCATCCCACGGGCCTCTCGCCCCTGCGATGACGAAATTTCCTGTTCCCCTCGCCCCCGCAGGGGGAGAGGGTGGCCGAAGGCCGGGAGAGGGTTTCCTTCCATGCGGAGCGAAGCGACGCTGATCATCAAGCGTTCATTCCAGCCCGAACAGCCTCGCCGCGTTCCCGTACAGCAATTTGTCGACCGCGTCTTCATGAAACCCCAGACGCAGGAAGTCTTCGATCGTTTGTCCGATGGGGCGGAATGGGTAGGAAGAACCAAAGAGGAATTGCTCGCGCAGGAAGGAGTTGGCCGCGGCGACATAGGCTTCGCCGCCGGGCTGGAAAAGATACATATCGGGGACGAGATGCACATTTTCGTGGCGAAAGGCCAGTCCGACGGCTTCGTGCACTTTCGGCCACCAGCCGTGATAGATCACGATGGGCAGGCGCGGGAAGTCGCGCGCGACTTTGGCGACGGGGGCGGGATCGTTGAAGCGCGGGTCGGGGGTGGTCGGGCCGCTCATCAGGAAAACGGGAACTCCGTACCGGCTCGCCAGTTCGTAGATGGGCCAGTACACCGGGTCGTCCGGATGGCGCGCCGGTTCGCCGAAGCCCGGTTCGAGGTCGATGCCCGCCAGGCGCAGGTCGCGCAGGGCGCGTTCCGCTTCGGCGACGGCGGCATCCTCGCCTTGCAGGGCGGGGTCGACCGCGCCGATGCCGATCAGCTTGTCGTGACCGTGCACGATGCGGTGGATGGCGTCGTTGGGCAAATGCTGCGAGGGCGTGTGGCGGCCGACGACGACCGCCTTGCTGAGTCCGGCCTTGTCGATTTCGGCGAGAAAGCCTTCCTGGGTGAGCGAGGCTTCGAAGTGGCGATCATTGCCGCGCGCGCCGACGCGGCGGTTCAGCCAGCGGGCGGCGCTGTGTTCCGCGCCGCCGGGCGTCGCACCGAAAAAGTCGTGCAGAAAGGCCGGACGGCAACGCATGTCGATGATTTTGCGGGGCATGACGGGCTTGGGGGAAGAGGGATGGGGATAGGTAAACGCGGATGGCGAGATGCCGCATAAAAAAACCTCCCGCGAACGAGGCGCGGGAGGAGAAGATTCAGCAATCCGGAAAGGCGGGGCGCGCGGGCTTTTTTCCCGCTCTCAGGCGGCCTGTACCTGTTGAAGCGGCTGGACCTGGGACGTGGCGTTGACCTGTGCGCCGCGGATGTCGAAGGCGCCGCCGGTCTGTATCCGGCCTTTTTCGTTGACGGATTTCTTGCCGAGCAGCGGGAAGACCAGTTCGGCGAAGCGAATGGATTCTTCCAGATGCGGATAACCGGAGAGAACGAAGCGGTCGACGCCGAGGTTGACGTACTCTTGCAGGCGTTCCGCCACGGTGGCGGCGTCGCCGACGAGGGCGGTGCCCGCGCCGCCGCGCACCAGTCCGATGCCGGCCCACAGGTTGGGCGATATTTCCAGCTTGTCGCGCTTGCCGCCGTGCAGCGAGGCGATGCGTTTTTGCCCCACGGAGTCCATCTGGGAGAAGCTTTGCTGGGCGCGGCGGATGTCGTCGTCGGTCAGGTGGCTGATGAGGCGATTGGCGTCGGCCCATGCTTCCGAGGTGGTTTCGCGCACGATGACTTGCAGGCGCACGCCGAATTTGACGGTACGGCCATGCTTGGCGGCGCGCTTGCGCACGTCGACGATTTTCTCGGCAACCTTGGCGGGCGGTTCGCCCCAGGTCAGGTAAGCGTCGACGTGCTTGGCCGCGAGTTCGTGCGCGGCGGGCGAAGAGCCGCCGAAGAAGATGGGCGGGTGTGGCTGCTGTACCGGCGCGTAGTAGTTGCGGGAATTCTTGACCTTGAGGTGGCGTCCCTCGAAATTGACGGTTTCGCCCCTGAGCAGTTTTTTCCAGATGGTCAGGAATTCGTCGGCGTGCTCATAGCGGGCATCGTGGTCGAGGAAAATGCCGTCGGCTTCGAGTTCGGCGGTGTCGCCGCCGGGCACGACGTTGAGCAGCAGGCGTCCGTGCAGGGCGCGATCCAGCGTGGCGGTACGGCGGGCGATGTCGACCGGAGCGCCTTGCGAGGTGCGCAGGGCGACGAGCAATTTGATGCGCTGCGTGACGGGGATGAGGCTGGAGGCCACGATCCACGGATCGAGGCACGAACTGCCGGTCGGGATCAGCAGGCCGTCATAGCCAAGGTTTTCGCTGGCGACAGCGATCTGGCGCAGGTATTCGGCGGTCGGCGCGCGTCCGAAATCGGACGCGCCAAGGTAGCGGGTATCTCCCGAGGTGGGCAGAAACCAGAAAATATCGAGGCTCATGAAAGACTCCCTTTTGTGATGCGGGTGGCGGAAAAACAAGTTTTCCAAGGGCAATCAATATATCGCCGGATATCGCCGGATATCGCCGGATCGGGCGGAAAATCATCAAATTATTTGTGCGCTCATTATCATCATTTCCTGAATATGAATATCGGCGGAGATGGCAATGCCGTCTATCCCGCAGTTTATTCATTTCCAGGAAAAGTAATGGATGAAAATTCATTTGGACGGCGGCGGGGCGTGGGGCATATTTGGCCGCTTGTGTTCATTTCACGGAGAAAATCATGATCGACAAATTGCATGCCGGACGGCGCACTTTTATCGGCGCGCTCGCCGCCGCCGCTGTCGCGCTGGGCGCTCCCGGCGCGGGGGATGCTTGGGCGCAGGACGGGCGGACGCAGGCGCGGGAATTCCGCGTGGGCTGGCAGAAGGGTTCCAATCTCGCCATTCTCAAGGCGCGCGGCAATCTGGACAAACGCCTTTCCGCCGCGGGCGTGAAAGTGACGTGGATCGAATTCTCCGCCGGCCCGCAGATGCTGGAAGGGCTGAATGTGGGCAGCATCGACTTTGCCTGCGTCGGTGAAACGCCGCCGGTATTCGCGCAGGCCGCCGGCGCCGCGCTGGTCTACATCGCCAGCGAACCGCCCGCGCCGGACGCCGAAAAGATATTGGCGCCGAAAAACTCGTCCATCAAATCGGTGGCGGAGTTGAAGGGCAAGCGCGTCGTCCTCAATAAAGGCTCGAATGTGCACTACCTGCTGCTCAGGGCGCTGGAGCGCGAGAAGCTCGCCTATTCCGATGTGACCGTGGTTTACCTGCCGCCGCCGGATGCGCGGGTGGCATTCGAGAGTGGCGATGTCGATGCCTGGGTGATCTGGGATCCATTCGCACAAGCCGCGATCAGCCAGATCGGCGCGCGGGAACTGCTCGGCGGCAAGGGCGCTGGCGTGGAAAACTACAATTTCTATCTATCGACGACGCCCTTTTCCAAAAACCATCCCGAAGTATTGAAATGGGCGCTGGAAGAAATCCGGGTAACGGGTGATTGGGTGACATCGCATTTCGACGAAGCCGCCGATATCCTCGCGCCCCAGATCGGGCTGTCGAAGGAAATCACCCGCGATGCCCTGCGACATTACGGCTACGGCGTGACTTATCCATTACCCCCGAACGTCATCGCCAACCAGCAAGCGATCGCCGATGCCTTCCACGGCCTCAAACTGATTCCAAAAAAGTTGGACGTGCGCAGCGTGGTCTGGAAACCCTGAATACGGGGATTGGGGATCGGAACTGTTTGGAGGAGGGCACGGCACGCCGTGCCCCTACGCGGTCTCCCTGAATACGGGGATCGGGGATCGGATCTGTTTGGAGGGACTCGTCATTGCGAAAGTCCTCTCCGTCTCGTCATTGCGAGGCGCGCCCCCCGCCTCGTCATTGCGAGGGCCGCAGGCCCGTGGCAATCCAGTTCGTTCTATCCGGCGCGCAGCGCCGCTGTTTTTGGAAGGGAAGAAGGAAATGAAATCGCGAGTCCAGAAACCAGCCGCCACGCAGGCGCGCGGATCACAGGACTTTGCGCAGTTCGGCCAGCGGCGCGGGGCTGCCGTGGAAGCGCCCGCCCGCCGCGAAGCCCTGTTCCAGAGCGCCGCACGGTCGCGGCAAACCCCTCATTCATCCCTTCGCTTTCAACGCCTCCGCCAGCCTCTCGCACACCGTCTCCAATACCTTCACGCGCGCGAAATTCTTGTCGTTGGCCTCCACCAATGTCCATGGAATCAGCCCCGTGCTGGTACGTTCCACCATGTCGCAAACGGCCTGATGATAAGCATCCCATTTCTCGCGGTTGCGCCAATCCTCATCGGTGATCTTGTAACGCTTGAAGGCGGTGTTCTCGCGCTCCTTGAAACGTTGCAATTGCTCTTCCCCGGAGATTTGCAGCCAGAATTTGAGGATGATCGCGCCGTCGGCCCGCAATTCGTGCTCGAAATCGTTGATTTCGGAATAAGCGCGCAGCCAGTCGGCTTCGGAACAAAACCCCTCGACCCGCTCGACCAACACGCGGCCATACCATGAGCGGTCGAAAATAGTGATGCGCCCGACCTTGGGCATGTGCCGCCAGAAACGCCAGAGATAGGGTTGCGCCAATTCTTCCTGCGTGGGGGCGGCGATGGGAACGATCTGGTATTGGCGGGCATCGAGCGCGGCGACGAGGCGGCGGATGCTGCCGCCCTTGCCGGCGGCGTCCGCCCCTTCGAATACGAGAATCAGGGAACGCTTCTTGAATTCCGGCGTGCGCACGAGTTCGGCCAGTTTTCCCTGCGCCTGGGCAAGACGCAATTGATAAGCGCCGCGTTCCAGCTTTTGTTCGAGATCGAGCGTCGTGAGCACATCGAGCGCATCGGTTCGCGGCGAGATCGGCGGCGCGACCGGATATTCCCGCTCCTGCGGGCTGGCGAGCCGTTTTTGCAGGGCATCGAGGATCATCTTGCCGACCGTGAGCGAGCGGTAGCGATCGTCGGCGCTCTCGACCACGCTCCATGGCGCCCAGGGCGTATTGGTCAGGCGCAGGAGATGGGAGGCGACTTCCTGGAGCCTGTCGTGCGTCTTCAGACTCTCCCAGCTCGCCTTGGTGACGCGCCAGGCGGTGCGGGGATCTTTTTCCAGCGCCTTGAAGCGTTTCTTCTGGCCCTCCTTGGTGAGGTGAAACCAGAACTTCAGGATGAGCGCGCCTTCATTGGCCAGCATGGCCTCGAAACGGTTGATCAGGTCGATGCGCTGGTCGAAAAGCGCCTGGTCGATTTCCCCCTCGATGCGGCGGCGGATCGGCATCGAATACCACGACCCGGAAAAAATCCCGATGCGCCCCTTGGGCGGCAACACCTGCCAGAAACGCCACATGAAAGGATGCGCCGCCTCCTCGTCGGTCGGCGCGGCGAAGGCGGGCGTGGAAAGATAGCGCGGGTCCATCCAGCCATAGAGTTCATTGATCGTCTCGCCCTTGCCCGCGCCATCGACGCCGCTCACCAGGATGAGCACCTGGAATCCCCCCCTTTCCCGCAACTCGAACTGCGCCTCCAGCAAGGCTTCGCGCAATTTCTGTACTTCCGCCTTGAACGTTTTCTTGTCGATCGCATGACCGAGTTCCGCCGATTCAAACATGATGATGCCCCTGATGCGCCGACATGGCGTCCGGGCGACAGTTGACCACAAAAACCGGCATTTTTCGAGAGCGGAGAGAGCGGAATGCGCTCGCGCGCCGGGTAGAGCCGTCCATGCGGTTGTCCGTTTCGATCTGTTTCATGATTCCAGCGCTTCTACAACCGGGGAACACTTTGAAGGATTGAGATATGTCTGCCACGCTTGAACTCCCTTCGCTCTCCCCGCGCTACATCGTCGGCATCTTCCCGGACGGAGAGGAAGAGGCACAATGCATCCGCGTCGGGCAGGCGGGCCGCTACTCCATGATTTATGACGTTTGTCTGTCCAGAAGTTTTTCCCTTTCCTTGTAGTTGCAGGGGGGTACGAGGGGTTTCCGGGGGTTTGGTTTTAGACGGGTTTTGGTGAAAGTGTATAAAGATCAATTGGTTTGGCGTTGTTTTGGGGTGATTCCCTTCAAATCAGAGGCAGGTTTCTAATCGGATGAGGGCACGGCGCGCCGTGCCCCTACGCGGTCTTGATCCCTTTCCAGTCTTGTACGGAGTCCCCAATCTTGTCCAAGCCGCCCATGGTCATTCATGGGGGTAGGGAGGACGGGGATGTTTTTCAGTAAATCCACGTTTTGTATCTTGACCAACGCGCGAAATCGCGCCAAGGAGAAACAAGAATGGCCGGTAGGGGCACGGCGTGCCGTGCCCTCATCCGATCTGGGAAATAAAATCAGAAAACCAACCCTGATTTCAGCCTCGCACAACGATTGCCCTGGCCAAAGCATCGTCCCGATTTGGAATCCAATCTCCATCCCTTTCAAATCAGGGCAGGTCTCTAAACTACGCATTCAGCGGCACACGCACGCTTGTGGGGAGTCTTAATCCCTTTCAAATCAGGGCAGGTCTCTAAACGCATGAAACGCTGATGAACGCCCCTTAGGTCTTAATCCCTTTCAAATCAGGGCAGGTCTCTAAACGCCGTCGTCCCGCAACCCGTCCGAGTAGTCGGTCTTAATCCCTTTCAAATCAGGGCAGGTCTCTAAACGGGTCGCCCGCGTGGGCGGCCCTGTCGTGGGGTCTTAATCCCTTTCAAATCAGGGCAGGTCTCTAAACAGACTTGGGAGGAAAAATACGAGTCAGACTGCGGTCTTAATCCCTTTCAAATCAGGGCAGGTCTCTAAACGCAGCCTGAAAAAGGTTGCTGTATTCCGGCATTCCGTCTTAATCCCTTTCAAATCAGGGCAGGTCTCTAAACCGAAACGGCGGCGCGGGAAGCCGAAACGGAAGCGTCTTAATCCCTTTCAAATCAGGGCAGGTCTCTAAACAGAGTTGGCGAAGCCGGTCAGTCCCAAAAGCTCTGTCTTAATCCCTTTCAAATCAGGGCAGGTCTCTAAACGCCACCTGCGCGTGCCGTGCCGCGGGCGCGTCGTCTTAATCCCTTTCAAATCAGGGCAGGTCTCTAAACGACCAAGGCCGCGCAGATCGCCGTCGCGGCCCGCGTCTTAATCCCTTTCAAATCAGGGCAGGTCTTCTAACCTTTAATTCCGCTTGATGAGCGGTGTTCGCATTGGTCTTAATCCCTTTCAATCAGGGCAGGTCTTCTAACGACCTAGCCTTTGGCGTGACGGGCGTCAATGTCAGTCTTAATCCCTTTCAATCAGGGCAGGTCTTCTAACGCATATAAGGGGTTTAACCGCGACCTGACGTGCGTCTTAATCCCTTTCAATCAGGGCAGGTCTTCTAACGGTAAACCCCGTCGTAGCGCGGTGCGCCCAGGTCTTAATCCCTTTCAATCAGGGCAGGTCTTCTAACTAAGTTTCCCTAGGACATTGGGAAACCTGAAAAAGTCTTAATCCCTTTCAATCAGGGCAGGTCTTCTAACCGTGACGCGCGAAATACTGTCGAGGCCGCTGCGGTCTTAATCCCTTTCAATCAGGGCAGGTCTTCTAACCGCACACGCCAAAAAACCTCCTGTTATCAATGCTTTGCATGTACCCTCGCCAAGAATCGGCGCAAGCGCGGAGCGGATGGTTTGGCATGTTGGCGTCAGCCGTCGTGAAGTGTTTGCATTCTCGCATAGTTGTTGGAGGTTGTCACGTGCGTGGCGGCGCTTTGTTTTTCCCATGTGAGGGCAT
>JAIRLA010000085.1 GCA_031259795.1 Azoarcus sp. | reverse complement strand
ATCTTTCGCCACGCCCAGAAGACGCTCGTTTTCCGCCAGAATGCGATGAATCCGCGCATCCAGCCCCGCCCGGCTTTCCATGACGCCTTCCGCGAAACTGATGCGGATCACCGGATGTTTGCGCGTCCAATCCCACTTGTCGTGGCAATACAAGCCCCGGAACAACGGCTCGTTGCCCGCGAGCAATTCCGCCAGCGTGTCGAGGAAAAGGCTTTTGCCGAAGCGGCGGGGGCGGGAGAGGAAGTAGGCCTTGCCTTCCCGGATCATGGCGAGGGCGAAGGCGGTCTTGTCGACGTAGTAGCAGTCGTCCTCGCGGATCTCGCGGAAAGTCTGGATGCCGATGGGCAGTTTCTTGCGGGTCATGGTTTGCACCTGCTTGGCGGATCGTGCGCGGACTTATATCGCATGGCTCGCAACGTATTGTTGTTTCATGGTTTTTTCTTCCGGAAGCGGGGAGCGCCATCGGCGAAGGCCTTACCCCGTCCCGCCGGATATGTAGAACAAAAATATTTGCAGCAAAGTATTGCTCATTCCATATTTTAGTGTATAGACTTACGGGGCTTTCGTCGTGCATCGGTTTTCCCCTATGGATGGCGGTGCGCGAGCAAGGAGGCAATCTGGCGTCCCCGTCCGGCGGATGGGGGCATGTGTGGCGGAACGGGGATTCGCTGGAATCGGCTCCGCGCCGCTGTTTTGTTTTCGCCGGGGTTTCCGGCGGGTGCATCAAACTGTTCCGGTTATGTCATCAAGGAGAAGAAAGAAATGGTTACGAGAGTCGGCACAAAGGGTAACGACACATTGTATGGCGGTAGTGGTCACGATCGGCTGTCCGGAGAGGATGGCGACGACGGCTTGTATGGCGCCGAAGGCAACGACACCCTCAACGGCGGCGCGGGCAATGATCTGCTGTCCGGCGGCGCGGGCAAGGACTCGCTCAACGGCGGCGACGGCAACGATTCGCTGTCTGGCGGCGAGGGCAACGACACGCTGTATGGCGAGGCGGGCAACGACATCCTGAGGGGTGGCGATGGCTCCGATCTGCTGCGTGGCGGCGCGGGCAGCGATTCGCTCTTTGGCGATGGCGGCAACGATACATTGTTCGGCGGCATCGACAATGACGCCCTGTCCGGCGGCGACGGCAGCGACCTGCTGTATGGCGAAGAAGGCAACGATGCCCTGTTCGGCGGCGCGGGCAACGACATCCTGAATGGCGGCATCGGCGACGACGTCCTGTCTGGCGATGCGGGCAACGACAAGCTGACGGGCGGACTGGGCAACGATGCGCTCGACGGCGGCGAAGGCGACGACGCGCTCGACGGCGGCGAAGGCGACGATACCCTGTCCGGCGGCGCGGGCAACGACACGCTCGACGGCGGCGAAGGCGACGATACCCTGGTCGACCTCGACGGCGGCGACGACTTGCTCGAAGGCGGCGACGGCAGCGATCGACTCGCCGGCGGCGATGGCAATGACAAACTGTATGGCGATGGCGGCAACGACTCCCTGGTGGGCGGCGCGGGCAACGACCTGCTCAGCGGCGGTGAAGGCAACGACCAGTTGGCGGGCGATGAGGGCAACGACACTCTCAACGGCGGCGCGGGCAACGACTTGCTCCTCGGCGGCGCCGGCAGTGACCGGCTCGCCGGTGACGCGGGCGCCGACACCTTGTCCGGCGAAGCGGGCAACGACGTCCTCCTCGGCGGCGGCGGCGATGACCTGCTCATCGGCGGCAAGGGCGACGACACCCTGGCTGGCGACGGACTCTCCAGCGGCACGAGCGGCTTCGTGGTGCTCAACGGCTCCGGCAACGACACCTACAGATTCGCTCCCGGCGACGGCAGGGACACGATCATCGAGCGGAGCGGTTACAAGGACATCCTCAAACTCGAAGAAGGTTTCCGGCTCCAGGAAGTCTGGACGACGCGCGAAAGCAACAATCTGGTACTGAGATTCGTCGACCACCCCGGAGACGTGATCATCGTCGAGAACTACTTTGCCTCCGGCAGCAACACCATCGAGGAAATCCACTTCGCCGACGGCACGGTATGGGGTCGGCCACAAGTCATTTCCGCGCTCGATGACGGCGAACCCACGCCCAACAGGGCGCCGGTCTACACGGGCAGCATCGCCAACCAGGAAGCCACTGAAGGCGAAACCTTCACGTGGACACTCCCGGCCGCCTTCTTCACCGACCCGGACGGTGATGCGCTCACCTACACCCTCACCCTCGCCAACGGCGAGCCGCTACCGGACTGGCTGACGTTCAACCCCGCCACCCGCACACTCTCCGGCGCCCCGGAGAAAGGCGACGCGGGCAACCTGAGCCTGCGCGTCACCGCCACCGACACGGGGAATCTGAGCGCCAGCTATTACTTCGGGCTGAAGGTCGACGAAACCGACACGATCGAAGGCACGAACGGCGCCGACAAGCTGGATGGCACTGCGGGCAATGACCACATCCGCGGTCTGGGCGGGGACGACACGCTATCGGGCGGAGACGGAAACGACACGCTGGAAGGCGGCGATGGCAACGATTCGCTGAACGGCAACGCTGGCGACGATGAGTTGTCGGGCGATGCGGGCAACGACACGCTCGATGGCGGCGCCGGCAACGACACGCTTGATGGCGGCGCCGGCGACGACGATCTGTACGGCGGCACGGGCAACGATTCGCTCACGGGCGGCGCGGGCAACGACACGCTCAGCGGCGCCGAAGGCAACGACATCCTGTCCGGCGACGTCGGCAACGACGTCCTGTCCGGCGGCGCGGGCCACGACACCCTGTCTGGCGGCGCGGGCCGCGACAATCTGTCCGGCGGCGCGGGCAACGACGATCTGGCTGGCGGAGCGGACAACGACGTGCTGCATGGCGAAGACGGCGACGATGCGCTCAACGGCGACGCCGGCAACGACACGCTGTATGGCGGCGCGGGCAAGGACACGCTATATGGCGGTACGGGCAACGACTCGTTGAATGGCGAGAACGGCGACGACCTGTTGTATGGCGGAGCCGGCGGCGACACCCTGTCGGGCGGCGCGGGCAACGACACGCTGGTTGGCGGCCTGGGCACGGATCGGCTGGTTGATACCGCGGGCGACGAAACCTACCGCTTCGCGCGCGGCGATGGCCGGGATTTCATCAACGACCAGAATGGCGACGACGTGCTGGAATTCGGCGCGGACATCGACTACCAGCAGCTCTGGTTCCTGCAAGCGGGCGACAATCTGGAAATCAACGTGATCGGCACGGGCGACTGGGTGACGGTGGAAGGCTGGTACCTCGGCGACCAGAACCAGATCGAGCAATTCCAGGCAGGCGGCTGGGCGCTGGACGCCGACAAGGTGCGGACGCTGGTCGACGCCGCGCGGGACTATGCCCCGCCCCCCACCGGCACGACCGATCTGGACAGCGATGAGTACGCCGACCTGATCGGAATCATCGACAGCGTGTGGTACGAAGCATAAAAAAAACGCCGGATGAAACAGGCTTCACCTCCGCCCGTTTCGCCTTTTGCGCGTTACGCCTTCCTCCCGTCTTCGGACGGGAGTTTTTTTGCGCGAATCCGGGCGGAGGCTGGCCGCAAGCCCGTCATCGACACGAGCGAGAAGCCGGATCGTGGCGAAGAAGCTCCCGGATGAAGGATTTGATCCCGCGGAAAAAGTGGAGGGCTTCGTTCCATCTGGCGCGCCGCGCCGTTGGATGAATCTGATTCCCGACCCTCCGTTGCTCGAGCGGCAGGAAGAGCCGCTTGGGCGATACGCCATTTCCGGGTGCTGTGGTTGTATTACCAATCCACCCGTTCGACTTCTCCCAGCGAACGCCCGAGAAATCTTTCGCCGATCGTCTGGAAGCGCAATGGCACATCGGTGACGATGTAACGATAGCTCACCGGCTCTTCTCCCGTGGCGGCCAGTCCCGTTTCTTGCAGGTTCGCGGCCGCCAGTTCGGCGGTGGTGAGGGCGGAGTCGATCAGGCGCACGCCTTCCCCGACGACATCGCGCAGCAACGGTTTGAGCAGCGGGTAATGGGTGCAGCCGAGCACGAGGCTGTCGACGTTCTCGGCCAGCACGGGACGCAGGTATTCTTGCGCGGTCAGGCGGGTGACGGGGTGATCGAGCCAGCCTTCTTCGACCAGCGGGACGAAAAGCGGGCAAGCCTGCGAATAGACCCGCGCGCCGGAATCGAGGGCATGGATCCGCCGCGCGTAGGCGTTGCTGTTGATCGTGGTCGGCGTGCCAATGACGCCGATCCGCCCGCGCCGCGCTCCCGCAATGGCGGCGCGCGCGCCGGCTTCGATGACGTCGATGGCGGGAAGGCCCGCGGCGCGCGCCCTGACGGTGGACAGGGCCACGGCGGCCATGGTGTTGCAGGCGACAATCAGCATCTTGACGCCCCGCCGCCGCAGGAGATCGACGATTTGCGCGCTGTATTGTTCGATGGTCGCCACCGATTTGACGCCATAGGGCACTCGCGCGGTGTCGCCGAAATAGACGATGCTCTCCAGCGGCAAGCGTTCCATCAGGGCGCGGACGACGGTGAGGCCGCCCACGCCGGAATCGAAAACGCCGATGGGGCAGTGCTTGCCGGGGGCGCTCACTCCAGCACCACGGCGGCGAACTTGCGTTTGCCGACTTGCAGGACGACCCTGCCGCCCGCGGCGAGCAGGCGGGCGCGATCTTCGACGCGCTCGCCATCGAGCCTGACCGCGCCCTGTTCGATCATGCGCGCGGCCTCCGAAGTCGTGCCGGTGAGGCCCGCTTCCTTGATGAGCTTGAAAATGGGCATGCCCGCGCCGACCGCGACCCGCACTTCGGGAATATCGCCGGGAATGGCGTTGCGCTGGAAGCGCGCCTCGAAATCGGCAAGCGCCTCTTCCGCCGCGCGCTCGCCATGGAAACGGGCGACGAACTCCCGCGCCAGCATCACCTTGACATCGCGCGGATTGCCGCCGCCCTCGATTCCGGCTTTCAGCGCCGCGATCTCGTCCGAGGAACGAAACGACAGCAATTCGTAGTAGCGCCACATCAGGGTATCGGATATCGACATGGTCTTGCCGAAAATCTCTTGCGGCGGTTCGGCGATACCGATGTAATTGCCGAGCGATTTGGACATTTTATTGACGCCGTCCAGCCCTTCGAGCAAAGGCATCATGAGCACGCATTGCGGCGCCTGGCCGTAATCCTTTTGCAATTCGCGCCCCATCAGCAAATTGAAACGCTGATCGGTGCCGCCCAATTCGATATCGGCTTTCATGATTACCGAATCGTAACCCTGGCAAAGCGGATAGAGGAATTCATGAATCGAAATCGCTTGCCGGCTGGCATAGCGTCTGGCGAAATCGTCGCGTTCGAGCATGCGCGCCACGGTCTGCCGCGCGGCCAGGCGGATCATGCCCGCCGCGTCCAGCCCGTTCATCCACGCCGAGTTGAAACAAATTTCGGTCTTTTCCGGGTCGAGAATCCTGAACACCTGCTCGCGGTAAGTCGCGGCGTTGGCGAGCACTTGCTCCCGCGTCAGCGGCGGGCGCGTCGCGTTCTTGCCGCTCGGGTCGCCGATCATGCCGGTGAAGTCGCCGATCAGGAACATGACATGGTGTCCGAGTTCCTGGAAATGGCGCAGCTTGTTGAGCACCACGGTGTGGCCGAAATGCAGGTCCGGGGCGGTCGGATCGAATCCGGCCTTGACCCGCAAGGGCCGGCCTTCCTTCAACTTGCCGGCCAATTCGGTCTCGATCAGTAATTCAGCCACACCGCGCCGAATCAAGTCGAGCATGGGCTTGATTTCCTTCATAGTTTTCTCCAATACATCACACATGGGAACTCATGCCCCTTGCTAGACTCGAACCACCCCTTCCAGAGAAACGAGTTCCGATCATGCGGACCAAAAAAAGAGCATGGATTCTAGCCGAACTGTCCGCGCGTCTGTCCGGACTGTCCAGGCAAACCGCGATAGAAATGCGCTGGCGGCTGGGCAGGTTGCGCTGGCAGCTGGCCAGATTGCACTGGCGGCTGGCGGAACTGGATGAGCTGCGCTGGCGGCTGGCGGAGCCGGCGGCGAGATTTCATGACAGGCTGATCGCGCTGCCCGGACGGCTTTTCGACAACACGCGCGTCTGGGTCGTCGGCGGCTTCGCGGGCATGTCCATTCTCGGCGGCGTCACCGCCGCCACCGCCGTGGCAACGCCGGAAGAACTCATGGACACGCGCACCGTGGTGGAAGCGCTCGCCGTCGCCCCGGAAAACCTTCCGGCGCCCAATCTGCCCTTTGTCCATGACGATCGCGTCACGCCCGGCGACACGGCGCAATCCATTTTCCACCGCCTGAATATCGACGATCCCAAGGCGCTGGCCTTTGTCAAGAGCAACAAGGAAACCGCGCGCGCCCTGCGTCAACTGCGCACCGGGCGCTCGCTCACCGCCGTCGTGGACGTTTCCGGGCGTCTGCTCACCCTGCGGCTGCCGTTGTCGCAGGGCGACGGTTATCTCGTCATCGAGCGGAACACGACCGACCAATCGCTCCAGGTATTCAAATCATCCGGCGCCGTGCAGGAAGCCGTCACCGAAATGCGCAGCGGCGTCATCAAGCATTCGCTTTTCGCCGCGACCGAAGCGGCCGGCCTGCCCGACAGCATCGCCACGCAATTCGCCGACCTGTTCGGCACCGAAGTCGATTTCCACTCCGACTTGCGCCGCGGCGACACTTTCAGCGTGATCTACGAAGCGTTCTACGACCGGGGCCTGCCCACGCGCGCGGGCCGCATCCTTGCCGCCGAATTCACCAGCCGGGGCAAACGTCACTCTGTATTTCTCCACACCTCCGCCAAGGGCCGTTCGGAGTATTACTCCGGCACGGGTCAGAGCCTGCGCGGTTCCTTCCTGCGTTCTCCGCTCGAATTCTCCAAGGTGACATCGAATTTCGGCGGCCGCATGCATCCGGTTCTCAGGAACTGGCGCAATCATCGCGGCGTGGATTTCGGCGCGCCCACCGGCACCCCGGTTCGGGCGACTTCGGACGGCACCGTCAGTTTCGTCGGCGTCCAGCGCGGCTACGGCAATATCATCGTCCTCCGCCACCGCGGCGCCGTGAGCACGGCCTACGCGCACCTGAGCGCCTTCGCGCCCAATCTGCGCACGGGCGACACGGTCGAACAAGGCGAAACCATTGGCCGGGTCGGCGCGACCGGACGGGTCACCGGCCCGCACCTGCACTACGAAGTCCGCATCGACGGCGTTGCCCACGACCCGCTGATCGTCGCCCTGCCCGGCTCCGAACCCCTCGCGGGCGAAGAACTCACGCGCTTCCGCGCGAACGTCCGCGCCATGCACGCCCGCCTGGCCCTGCTCGACTACCGTTTCGCCTCGAACGACGATGCCGCGCAACCGCTGATCCAGTAACAAGCCACACACGCCCGTCGATCGAATATCATCCCGTCCCTCATTGCGCAGCCGCCGCCGGTTCCCCCGCGGCGGAGAGGCGAAAAGCCGTCCCGGAAAACCGGCGGCGTTTCGCATGCGGTCGTTCTTGCTGATTCCTGATTCCTGATTCCTGATCGCCGCTCCCTGACGCGGGGCAATCTTCGCTAGACTTCCGTGGCATCGTTCCGCGCGCCGCTCACGTGTCTTCCATCCGTTCCCTGCCCCGCCACCTCGCCATCGCCTACGCCGCCCTGCTGGTGTACGCCTGCCTGCATCCATTGAGCGGCTGGCAGTCGAGCGGGTTGCCGGTGTTCGACTACCTCATCGCGCCCTGGCCAAAGTATTTCAGTGTCGACGACCTCATTCTCAACATCGCCGGCTATATCCCGCTGGGGCTGACGATCGCCTCCGCCCTGCCGCGCGGCTGGTCGAAGAAAAGAGGCATCGCCGCCACCGTACTGTTCGCCGCGCTGCTCAGTTTCTGCCTCGAAACCATACAAGGCTTCCTGCCCACCCGCACCGCAAGCAATATCGACATCGCCGCCAACGCCGTTGGCGCTTGCATTGGCGCGGTCATCGGCGCGCGCTGGCGCCAGGCATTGTTCGCCCCGCAACGCGGCGTCGCCCGCTGGCGCGCGCGCCACATCACCGACGGCTTCACCGGCGACGCCGGCCTGATCCTGCTCGCGCTCTGGCTGCTCGCCCAGATCACCCCCGACCATCTGCTTTTCGCCGGCGGCGATCTGCGCCGCCTGCTCGGCATCGCGCCGCCCCTCCCGTTCCAGGCCGGCCGCCTCATCGCCTTCGAGGCCATGCAGACCGCCAGCATCATGCTCGCCGTCGGCCTGTTCGCCCGTTGCATCCTGCGCGTGGCGGGACCGTTCTGGGCCATCATGCTGCTACTGCTCGGCATCGGCGCGCGCACACTGGCTTCGGCCCTTTTCTTCGTCCCGTCCGACCCGCTGGCGTGGCTGACGCCAGGCACCGGACGCGGCCTGATCGCCGGAAGCCTCCTGCTCGTCGCCGCCCTGCGCCTGTCGCGCGTGGCGCAGCATTCACTGGCGGGCGCAAGCTTGCTGGTCTCCACCGCCCTCATCAACCTCATGCCGGAAAGCCCTTATTTCCTGGATAACGACCACGCCATCCTCAATCGGGGCAACTACCCCAATTTCTATGGTCTCAGTCATCTGGTGGCGGCTCTCTGGCCCCTCGCCGCGCTGGCTTACCTGTCCGCCTTCGGACTGTGGCAGGGCGAACGCCTCGAAAACAGGCATGATTATCATGGTCATCCATGAGCGCGGCTCGCCGGGCCGCGGCGGCCGGGATGGCGGCCCCGGCGTCGGCGCCCGGACGAGCCATCGCCTTTTTGCAAAAACGACATTCTCCACGGAGCCTGTTTCACGATGAATCGTCCCATTCCAGGCGAAACCGCGCTGGTGCGCGGCGCGGCGGGGCAGATCGAAACCCTGGTCGAAACGCCCGCCGCGCCACACGGCATCGCCCTGCTTTGCCATCCACATCCGCTCTACGGCGGCGCCAATACCAACAAGGTCGTGCACACCCTCGCCCGCGCCTTCCGCGAACGCGGCTACATCGCCCTGCGCCCCAATTTCCGGGGCGTCGGCAGCAGCGAAGGCGCGCACGACCACGGCGAGGGCGAAACCGGCGACATGCTTGCCGTGCTCGACTGGGCGCGCTCGCGCTGGGGCGCCCTGCCGTTGGCCCTGGGAGGATTTTCGTTCGGCGCTTACGTACAAGTCCGGGTCGCCAACCGCCTCGCCGACAAGGGCGAGCCGCCGCGCCGGCTTGTCCTGGTCGGCATGGCGGCGGGCGCGGTGGCGGACAGTGTGCGCCAATACGAAACGCCCGCCGCGCCCAGGAATGTCCCCACCCTCGTCATCCACGGCGAGGCCGACGACACCGTGCCTCTCGCCAACGTCCTCGACTGGGCGCGCCCACAGGATTTGCCGGTGATCGTGCTGCCCGGCGCGGACCATTTTTTCCACGGCAGACTGCACACGATACGCGACCTCGTGGCATCGGGGATCAGAACCGATTAGCGGCGATGCGCGCCTCGCAATGACGAGGGGGAAGAATTGTTCGTTCTCCAAACCGGCGAAGCCGCAAACTGACTGTCCTCTGTCCTCTGTCCTCTGTCCTCTGTCCTCCGTCCTCTGTCCTCCGTCCTCTGTCCTCCGTCCTCCGTCCTCCGTCCTCCGGACCACGGTATAGTATCGGCATTTCAATCCCGTCCGCGAGCCGCCCATGTCCCGCAAAAAGCTGCCCATCGGCATCCAGACCTTCGCCAAAATCCGCGAGGCGGATTACTACTATGTCGATAAAACCCCCTTTGCCCTGAAATTGATCGAAGAAGGCGTCGCCTACTTCCTCTCCCGCCCCCGCCGCTTCGGCAAGAGCCTCTTCCTCGACACCCTGGCGGAACTGTTCGCGGGCAACGAGCCGCTCTTCCGAGGCTTGCATTGCCACGACAAATGGGATTGGACGGTCAAATATCCGGTGATCCGCATCAGCTTTGCCGAAGGCGTCATGGAGAGCGCTGCGGAACTGAAAATACGCATATTGGACATCCTTGCCGAAAACGAGCAATGCCTGGGGCTGGAAAAAGGAAGCGGTGAAATCCTCGGACGTTTCATTCGCCTGATCCAGGCGGCAAAAGCCAGATTCGGCCAGCGCGTCGTCGTCCTCGTCGATGAATACGACAAGCCGATCCTCGACAACCTCACCAACCTGGACCTCGCCCGCGAGATGCGCGACGGCCTGCGCAATCTGTATTCGGTCATCAAGGGCCAGGACGCGCACATCAAGTTCGCCATGCTCACCGGGGTTTCCAAGTTCAGCAAGGTGAATATCTTTTCCGGTCTCAATAACCTGAACGACATTACATTGGATGCTGCGTATTCCGACATCTGCGGCTATACCGACGTGGATGTCGATACCGTGTTTGCCCCCGAACTCGAAGGGCTGGACAGGGACGAAATCCGCCATTGGTACAACGGCTACAACTGGGGCGGTGAAGCGGTCTATAACCCATTTGATTTATTGCTGCTCTTCCAGAAGCGCGTATTCCGCCCCTTCTGGTTTGAGACGGGCACGCCGACTTTCTTGGTCGATATGCTCACCGAGCGCAAGGTTTATTTGCCTTCGCTCCTGAAAATGGAAAGCTCATCCGAGTTGATTTCCACTTTCGAGGTAGGTGATATTTCCACGGAAGCCCTGATGTTCCAGTCCGGTTATCTCACCATCGTTGGGGAGAAAAGACGGGGCAGTAATATTTCGTTCGTGCTGGCCTATCCCAACCATGAGGTTCGGAGTGCTTTGACGGGCAATGTCATGGGGGCCTGGGTTGGGAATCCGCACAAGGCGGAAGAAAGTAGATTTGCCCTGTACGATGCGCTGGAAATCAATGATTTCGATCGAATTCGGGAAATTTTCTTTTCCCTTTACGCCAGCATCCCCAACGATTGGTTTCGCAGAAGCGACATCAATAAATTCGAGGGCTATTACGCCAGCGTGTTCTACGCTTCCTTTGCCGCATTGGGGATGGACATCGTGCCGGAGGACGTGAGCAATCAGGGGCGGCTGGACATGGCGGTGAAGTTCAACGGGCGGGTTTATCTCTTCGAGTTCAAGGTGGTGGAGGATGAAGCCGAAGGCAAGGCGCTGGCGCAGATCAAGGAAAAGGGATACGCCGACAAATACCGCGCGCTCGATCAGCCCATCCATTTGATCGGGGTGGAGTTCAGCAAGCAGAAACGCAACGTGGCGGGGTTTGAAATCGAGGCGGCCTGATTCAAAGGACGGAGAGGGTCAAAGGACGGAGAGGGCAAGCCGACCGCCCCATCGAGACCGTCTCCGAAGTCGTGCGCGTCATCAGCGCCGTGCGCAAGTGGTGAGTAACTGTCGCGTTCCGGATAGTTGGCCCCCTGTCCCTCTTCCCTTCTCGGGGTTGCACAGACCAGAGAAAGGAATCCGTTGTTCTTTGGAGCGGCTTTTGTTCTCCCTGCCGGGCTTCCGCTTTTTCACGGGTCGATGCTGTAGCCCAGGCCGCGGTGGGTGACGATGGGGTCGCGCCCGGCGAGGACGGCGCGCAGCTTGGCGCGCAGGGTCTTGACGTGGGTGTCGACGGTGCGCTCTTCCGTTTCTTCGGCGTCGCGCCAGACTTTGTCCATCAGTACGGCGCGGGAATAGACCCGGCCCGGATGTTCGAGCAGGCAGGCGAGCAGCAGGTATTCGTAGCGGGTGAGGGCGAGCCATTGGCCCTTGCAGGCGATGCGCAGCCCTTCGCGGTCGACCTGGAAAGGCGAAGTCGACGCGCCGCCGGGGGCGGGAGGGGCCGCCGGCGCGCTTTCGTGGCCGTTGCCGCGCGCGCGGCGCAGGATGGCGCGCACGCGCGAGACAAGTTCGCGCGGGCTGAACGGTTTGGCGACATAGTCATCCGCGCCCAGTTCCAGTCCGACGATGCGGTCGACTTCCTCGGCGCGCGCGGTGAGGAAAAGAACCGGGATGTCCGAGCGGCGGCGCAATTCGCGGCAGACATCGAAGCCGCTCATGTCCGGCAGGCCCACGTCGAGGATGATGAGGGCGTATCCCGGAGAGGCCGCGCGCTCCAGGGCTTCGCGCCCCAGTCCGCAACGATCGGTGGCGTAGCCTTCGGCGGAAAGCGCGTAGGCCAGCGTGTCGGCGATGGCCGGTTCGTCATCGACAATAAGGATTTTCATGGGAGCATATAGTAGTGGCGCAAGCCACGGCGGGAAAGTACGACGACTCTGGAACGAGGAACGGTAAAGATGGAATTATTACTCTGGCGGCACGCCGATGCATTGCAGGGCGCGCCCGATATTGCGCGCGAACTCTCCGCGCGCGGACACCGGCAGGCCCGCGAGGTGGCGGCCTGGCTTGGCGAGCGCGCTCCCGCGCATCTGCGCCTTTTGGTCAGTCCCGCCGCGCGCACGCGCCAGACGGTTTCGTATTTTTGCGCCGATGAGGGGGCGATGCGGTTTTGCGCGCCGCTTTTCCACGGCGCCGCGCCGGAAGAAATCCTGCGCCTGGCCGGCTGGCCGGATGCCGATGCGCCCGCGCTCATCGTCGGCCATCAGCCCTTGCTGGGGGCGATCGCCGCCCATTTGCTGGGCGAGGCGTCTTTTCCGGCCTCTTTCCGCAAGGGAGCGCTGTGGTGGCTGCGCGGCGAGCCGGAGCGGGAGGCGGCGCGGCTCGTGCACGTCGTGGAGGCGGACAAGCATCCGGAAAGGTCTCCGTAACGCGGCGGCGCCGCGCTTCACACGGCTTTCATACACTTCATACACGCTTCACATTCATTCCACCTTCCCTTCCCGGGCGGTTCACACGCGCTCTATACGCTGGCCGTGTTTTTGAACGCGGCGGCTTTCGCCGTGCTATTTGGATCAACCGGGAGAAGTGAAATGGAGAGTCATGATGAAGTGATGGAAGACGGCGAAACGCGCGTCTTCTGGCGGGAGAGGCTGCACGGCACGCTGACGTCCAGGTTGGTGGGCGTGGCCTTGCTGGTCGCGTTGCTGTTGGCGCCGCTGGCCATGATCCAGAAGCAGATCGCCCAGCGCGCTACTTACCAAGCGCAGGCCGAGACGGAAATCGCCAATACCGCCGGCGGGCCGCAAACCCTGCTCGGGCCGGTGCTGGCGATCCGCTACCGGATGAAGGCGTCCGGAGGGCGTTACCGCGATATGAATACGGGCGAGGTCCTCGACCGTTCCGCCCCGCTCACGGAGGAGCGCATCGCTTTCGTCCCCGCCCGGACGCTGGCGATCCGGGGGCGCGCCGATGTGGAGCAGCGTTACCGGGGCATTTACCCGGCGCGTCTTTTCCATCTCGATCTCAATATCGAAGGCTCGTTCAGCCTGCCCGCCGAATTGCTGGCCGCCGCGGCGGACAAGGGCGAAATCGCCGAAGCCCGCGCCGTGATGCTCTTCGGCCTCTCCAGTCCGCGCGGCATGGATGCCGCGCCGGAAGTTCTTGTCGATCAGCGCCCGCTGCGCTTCGCCGTCTCCAGGGACAAGCGTTTCGACGCCATCCTGCCCGGCGGCGCCCGGCTGGAAGTGGATATAGGCGAACTGCTTCCCGGCAAGGCGAACGTCATCGACTTCGCCTTTCCGCTGAAGCTCACCGGCGCGAAAGCTTTCTACATCGCCCCCACGGCGGAAAACAATGTCGTGCACGTGCAATCCAACTGGGCGCACCCGAGCTTCCATGGCCGTTTCCTGCCGCGCACGCGGCACATCGAACGCAACGGCTTTGGCGCGCAATGGGAAATATCCTATCTGGCCCGCGATATAGAAAAGGCG
Organism: Azoarcus sp.; assembly: GCA_031259795.1. Classification (GTDB taxonomy): domain Bacteria; phylum Pseudomonadota; class Gammaproteobacteria; order Burkholderiales; family Rhodocyclaceae; genus WRNU01. The sequence continues at coordinate 4,786 of JAIRLA010000085.1, read as the reverse complement.
CTCCAGCCCGACAGCGGGGAAGTCCTCGGGGTCGAATTCATGCAGCCCGTCGATGTTTACCGGCAATCCGAGCGGGCGGCGAAATACGGCAGTCTGTTCGTCGTGCTGACCTTCGCCGCCTTTTTCCTGGGCGAAGTCCTGAGCCGCCGCCCGATGCATCTCATGCAATATCTGCTGGTGGGGCTGGCGCTCACCATCTTCTTCTTGCTGCTGGTCGCGCTCTCCGAGCAATTGCCGTTCTTGCGGGCATATGTCGTTGCCGCCGCGGCCTGCGTCGGCCTGATCGTTTTCTATCTCGCGGGCGTGTTTGCTTCCTGGCGTCTGGCGAGCGCCTTCGGATGCGGTCTCGCCGGGCTTTACGCCACGCTCTACGTCATCTTGCAACTGGAAGAAAAGTCCCTGCTCATGGGCAGCCTGCTGCTGTTCGCCGTGCTCGCCGCCATCATGACGAGCACGCGCCGCATCAACTGGTACGAACTGACAGGAAACGAAAAAACCGCGCGGCGCGGGCGGAAGGCGAAACATTTCCCGGAATGGCCTTCCCGCCAATTCTCGCCGAATGAAGGAGAATGAATGATGATGCACTCGACCCCGTCGCGCTTTGCCGCCTTGCGCTTCTTCCGGCTCGCGGCATGGCAAAAGGCGATCCTTGTCTGGATCATGCTCGCGGCGCTGCTTGTCATCGCGGCCCGTTACTTCAAGCATCCCATGTCTTATTTCTGGCGCGGCGCGGAGATGCCCGTCCTGCTCCTCGCCGCCATCGGCGGCGCGTACTTCGCGTATCGAACCCTGCGCGCCCGCGCGCACTGGCGGGACAGGCTGGAGCCGGGGTTGCGCCTGGCCGCCTGCCTGCTGTTGCTGTGCCTCGCCGCCGGGCAGGAAGGGTGGTACCGCTGGCAGAAGTTCCAGGTGCTGCGAAGCGGCGTGGCGATGGAGCGGATGGGGCGGCATTTCGTCGTCGGCTTCCGTAGTTTCGACGACTTGCACGCGCTGGCCGAACGCGGCCTGATCGGCGGCATTTACGTCACCCGGCGCAATCTGCGGGGAGAAACCGTGCAGAGCCTGCGCCGCCGCATCGACGCCTTGCAGGCGGCGCGCGCGCGCGCCGGCTTGCCGCCGCTTTTCGTCATGGCCGACCAGGAAGGCGGCGCGGTCTCGCACCTGTCGCCGCTCCTCGAACCCATGCCGCCGCTCGCCGCGCTGATCGCCGGAGACGAGGAAGACCTGGAAGCGCGCGCCCGCGACTACGGCGAACGTCAGGGACAGGCGCTGGCGGCGCTTGGCATCAACATGAACCTCTCTCCGGTAGTCGATCTGAAGCCCGACAAGAAAGGAGGCTGGGTCGACCGGCACACCTTGATCGAGCGCCGCGCCATCGCCGCCGATCCGCACATCGTCACGCGGGTAGCCACCGCCTACGGCGCGGGCCTTGCCGCCAGCGGCGTCCAGCCCGTGGTCAAACATTTTCCCGGTCTCGGACGGGTGCGGGGCGACACGCATCTCGTCGAGGTCAGCCTGACGCACACTCCCGCCGAGCGGGCCGCCGACTGGCTGCCGTTCCGCGAAGTCACCGCCCGCACCGGCGCGGCGATGATGCTCTCGCACGTCCGGCTGCCCGACATCGACCCGCACGCGCCCGCTTCGCTCTCCCGCACGCTGGTACAAGACATCCTGCGCAAGAAGAACGGCAGCGGCTGGAATTACCAGGGCATTCTGATGACCGACGATCTGAACATGGGCGCGGTATACGCCGAAGGCATTGGCCGCGCCGCCGCCGCCGCGCTGGACGCGGGCGTGGATTTGATCCTGGTTTCCTATGACGCCGACCAGTATTACCGCGCCCTCCACGCCGCCGCCGCCGCGTGGCGCGGCGGCGGCATCGACGCCAGGCGCGAAATCGAGAGCGCGAAAAGACTGGACAGATACTGGGAAAAAGACCATCCCATCGCCGTCCGTCCCGCCGACCTCGCGCGGACGGGGGAGGCTCGGCGGTAATACGGAGACGGAGCGGCGCCGCGCGATCGGAGCATCCGCGGCGCCGCCCGTCCCGGCCTTGCGCCTGTAGCTTGTAGCCTGTACTGTCCGCGCCCCGTTCCCGCTCCGGTCGCAAACCCGCATGAAATCGCAATCGCTATTTCGGGTGAAGCGGCAATGCTGATCGTGTCGCGTCCGCGCGCCTGTGCTATACATGGCCTTCCTTTTGCGGGGGGCGGCGAACATGAGCGAAAAAAATTACCCAGTGGTATTCGGCACCGAGGACGTTCTCCGGTCACTGTGCGACTCCGTCGTCAAGGTGCTGCATCTGGCCACCGCGGGCCGGATCGCTTATTCCGGAATGATCCAGCGCATTTCCCGCACTTGCCTCAAGCCCGACATCGGTTGCTTCGTGCTGTTCGACGGCGGTTTCTCCGGGCTGGTGGTCATCAATTTTTCCGCCGCGGCGGCGATGGAGCTTTACGAGTGCTACATGCTCAACATGGGCATGGCGAAAGATGAACTCGCCAGCAATTTCACCGCCGACGACGTGGGCAATGTCATGGGCGAACTGATGAATCAGATCGTCGGCGATTTCACGCGCAAGGTGTCGCAGGACTTGCAGACTCACATCACCCAGAACCAGCCCAAGATGCTGGCGCTCACCAAGCAGGTGGTGCTCTCCATCGACACCCATCTCGACCAGCCCGAAGCGCGGCGGGTGACCTTCCAGACCGGACGCGGCAATATTTTCTACCTCGAAATGGCGATCGACCGCACCGAATTCATCAAACTCCACGAGTTCGATGCGGAGGAAGTCGACCCCGACGCCCTGCTGGAGCAAATCAGGAGCGGCGGCGAAACCGCCTCCGGCGCGGCGGATACGGATCAGGACGAACTGCTGAAATCTCTCGGCATGTAAGACCGTTCCATGTACCATCCGCCCATTTCGGCAAGCCGCCGCCGTCGCATCGCCGCCGCGCGGGCGTGGCCTGTCCCGCGATTTCTCCGCCGCGGGCGTGTTCCGACGCCCCGTTGCGTTTTGTTCTTGATTGGCTACACGAAACCATCATGGCTCTCTCCGCCTTGCAGCCAGCCTCGGTCTGGCGTCATTTTTCCAATTTGTGCCATATCCCGCGCGCCTCCGGCCAGGAAAAGGCGGTGCGCGACACTCTGGCGGCCTGGGCGCGCGCCCGTGGGCTGGCGGCGAAAACCGATGCCGCCGGCAATCTCGTCCTGAGCAAACCCGCCAGCCGGGGTTACGAAAACCGGCCAAGTGTAGTCTTGCAAGGCCATCTCGACATGGTGTGCCAGAAAAACAGCGGCAGCGCGCACGATTTCGCGCGCGACCCCATCCGCCCCGTATTGCGCGATGGCTGGGTCACGGCGGGCGATACCACGCTGGGCGCGGACAACGGCATCGGCGTCGCTTTGGCGCTGGCGGCGCTGGAAGACGAAGAACTGGCGCATCCGGCGCTGGAAGCGCTGCTGACCGTGGATGAGGAATCGGGCATGCATGGCGCGCTCGGCCTGGAAGCGGACGCGGTGCGGGGCCGCCTGTTGCTCAATCTCGATACCGAAGAGTGGGGCGAACTCTACATCGGCTGTGCGGGCAGTGTCGATGTCATCGCCGATACGGCCCTGCCCGTGGAGCCGCCGCCGGAAGGCGCGCGCGCGTTTACCGTGCGCCTGTCGGGGCTGGCCGGAGGACATTCCGGCATCGACATCCACCGCGGACGCGGCAACGCCATCGTGCTGCTGGCGCGCTTGCTGCGCACGCTCGCGGCAAAAGGCGCCGATTTCCGGCTGGCGGCGCTGGACGGCGGCACGGCGCACAATGCCCTGCCGCGCGAGGCCGCGGCGACAGTGCTGCTTGGCGGCGGCGCGGCGTCAATCCCGCGGGCGCTGGCCCATCTGCAAGCGCACGCCGATGAATTCGTGACCGGCCTGCGCGGCGAACTGCCCGGCGAGGACGGCAAGGTTCGCATCGACATCGCGCCCGCGCCGCCCGCCGCGGTATTGCGCCATGACGCGGCGCGCGCCGTGTTGTCGCTGCTCCACGACCTGCCATACGGCGTGCGCGCCATGAGCGAACAAATGCCCGGCGTGGTCGATACATCCAACAACATCGGAGAACTGCGGCTCGACGGCGGACGCCTGCACATCAATGCCATGGCGCGTTCGTTGCGCGCGGTCGGCTTGCGCGCCCTGTCGGAAGAACTCGCCGCGCTCTTTTCCCGGGCGGGGCTGGACGTGCGCACGCAGGGCGACGGGCCGGAATGGACGCCCGCGCCGGATTCAAGACTGCTCGCACTGGCGCGGAATGTTTACCGCGAGACCTTCGGCGGCGAAGCAAAAATCCAGGTAATCCACGCCGGGCTGGAATGCGGCGTCTTCAGCGCGCTCTGGCCGGATATGGAAATGATCTCCTTCGGCCCCACGATCCACGGCGCGCACGCGCCGGGCGAGCGAGTCGAAGCGGCGAGCGTGGAGCGGGCATGGCGGCTGCTCGTTGGAATACTGGCGGGCATCGGGGATCGGATTTAGAACCTGTTCCAATAGGCCCGCCTTGAACCGCCGCATGGATTGCCGCGTCGATGCGCTCCTCCCGCCTCGTCATTGCGAGAGCCCCCCTCCCTCGCAATGACGAGGGGAGCGAGTTCTTGCGATGGACCTCCCCTCCCCCGCAAGCGGGGGAGGGAAGTTCATCGGACGAGAGGAATCCATCGGACGGAGGGAGTCCATCGGAAGAATTCGTCATTGCGAAAGCCCCCCACCTCGTCATTGCGAGAGCCTCCCCACCTCGTCATTG
>JAIRLA010000288.1 GCA_031259795.1 Azoarcus sp. | reverse complement strand
GCGAGGCGCGCATCGACGTGGCGATCCAGTTCCATCCATCCGGCGCGCAGCGCCGCTGTTCAGATGCCGATGAACAATGGGGGAGGGCGCGACGATTGCCCTCTCCGGCGGCCTCCGCTACGCTTCAGGCTTTTTCAACCTCGACGGAAAACCCGCATGACCGCCCCAGCCCCGATCTCGACGCTTCCCGACCTCGACTTGCCCGCCACCGGCGGCAAGGATGTGAGACTCGCCGATCTGCGCGGCACGAAGTTCGTCCTTTTTTTCTACCCCAAGGACAACACGCCCGGCTGCACTAACGAAGCGCGCGATTTCAGCGCGCTGCACGCCGATTTCGCCGCCGCCGGCCATGCCGTCTTCGGCATCTCGCGCGACAGCCTCAAATCGCACGAGAACTTCAAGGCCAAGCTCGTTCTCCCCTTCGAGCTGCTCTCCGACGCCGATGAAGCGGCGTGTAACGCGTTCGACGTCATCAAGCTCAAGAATATGTGCGGCAGGCAGGTGCGCGGCATCGAACGCAGCACGTTCGTCTTCGATGCCGATGGCGCGCTCGTCCGCGCGTGGCGCGGCGTGAAAGTGCCCGGCCACGCCGAAGAAGTGCTGGCCTTCGTGCGCGGACTCTGAGAAGCCGGGAGATGCCCGGCGACAGCCATCGCCCCGGCCAGCGCGCCGGTTTTGTTCGACGCAGGAGATTCCCGCATGCCCGCCACCCGCAAGGCGAAAAAATCCGTCCCGTCCTCCCCGGCCGCCGGAAGCAAGCTGTTCGTGCTTGACACCAACGTGCTCATGCACGATCCCACGAGTCTGTTCCGCTTCGAGGAGCATGACGTTTTCGTGCCGATCATGACGCTGGAGGAACTCGACGATCACAAGAAAGGTTTGTCGGAAGTCGCGCGCAACGCGCGCCAGGCCAGCCGCACGCTCGACGGGATCGTCTCCGCCGCGCCCGAGCGCATCGACGCGGGCATCGCGCTCGATGCCCCTTCGCACGGCCTCGCCAGCGGGCGGCTGTTCCTGCAAACCGAGGCGATCAATGTCGAACTGCCGGCGGCGATGCCCACCGCCAAGGGCGACAACCAGATTCTCTCGGTGCTGATGTTCCTCGCCCGCCGCGAACCGGAGCGCACGGTCATCCTGGTGTCCAAGGACATCAACATGCGGATCAAGGCGCGCGCCCTGGGCCTGGCGGCGCAGGACTATTTCAACGACAAGGTGCTGGAGGACAGCGATCTCCTCTATACCGGCGCCTGCGAACTGCCCGCCGATTTCTGGGAGACGCACGCGGCCGGCATGGAATCGTGGAAAATCGACGGCCGCACCGCCTACCGCGTCACCGGGCCGTTGCCGGGCAGGCTGCTGCTCAATGAATTTGTTTATCAGGACGGCGAGCGCCCCTTTGAAGCCTGGGTGCGCGAACAGTCCGGGCGCACCGCGGTGCTCGAAACCCTGGTCGACTACCGCCACAACAGGAACAGCGTGTGGAGCATCACGGCGCGCAACCGCGAACAGAATTTCGCCCTCAACCTCCTGATGAATCCGGAAATCGACTTCGTCACCCTGCTCGGGCAGGCCGGTACCGGCAAGACGCTGCTCACGCTCGCCGCCGGACTCGCGCAGGCGCTGGAGACGCGGCGCTACTCCGAGATCATCATGACCCGCGTCACCGTGCCCGTGGGCGAGGACATCGGCTTCCTGCCCGGCTCCGAAGAAGAAAAGATGGCCCCCTGGATGGGCGCGCTCGAAGACAATCTCGACGTGCTCAACGGCGCGGGCGGCGAAGGCGGGCAATGGGGACGCGCCGCCGCCGTCGATCTCGTGCGCAGCCGCATCAAGATCAAGAGCCTGAATTTCATGCGCGGGCGCACCTTCATCCAGAAATTCCTCATCATCGACGAGGCGCAGAACCTGACGCCGAAACAGATGAAAACGCTCATCACCCGCGCCGGTCCCGGCACCAAGGTCGTCTGCCTCGGCAACATCGCCCAGATCGACACCCCCTATCTCACCGAAGGTTCATCGGGCCTGTCCTTCGTCGTCGACCGCTTCAAGGGCTGGGCGCACTCCGGCCACATCACCCTGCAACGCGGCGAACGCTCGCGGCTGGCCGATTACGCCGCCGAAGCGCTCTGATCCCGCGGCCGCCACCGGAGCCGCCGCGCCATGGCCACGATCAACCGCCTGTCCGAACTGCTCATCAACCAGATCGCCGCGGGCGAAGTGGTCGAACGCCCGGCCTCGGTGCTCAAGGAAGTGCTGGAAAACGCGCTCGACGCCGGCGCATGCGCCATCGAAGTGCAACTGGAAGAAGGCGGCGTGCGCCGCATTCGCGTCACCGATGATGGCTGCGGCATCGCGCGCGACGAACTCGCGCTGGCGCTGGAACGCCACGCCACCAGCAAAATCGCCAGCCTCGACGATCTCGAACGGGTCGGCACCATGGGCTTTCGCGGCGAAGCGCTGGCGGCGATCGCCGCCGTGGCCCGCACCGCGCTCACCAGCCGCGCCGAAGGCGAAGCCCACGCCTGGCGGATCGACAGCGCGCGCCGCGAAACGGCCCCCGCCGCCCTGAATCGCGGCACCGTGGTCGACGTCGCCGATCTCTACTACAACACCCCGGCGCGCCGCAAATTCCTCAAGAGCGAAGCGACCGAATACGCCCATTGCGACGAGACCTTCCGCCGCATCGCGCTCGCCCGGCCCGATGTCGGCATGCAGCTCGCCCACAACGGGCGCGTCATCCACCGCCTGCCCGCGGGCGAAGCGCGGACGCGCATCGCCGCGCTGATGGGCGACGACTTCCTCGCCCAGGCGCGCGAAATTCGCGCCGAAGCCGCCTTGCGCCTCACCGGCTTCGCCAGTCTGCCCGCCTATTCCCGCAACCGGCGCGACGCGCAATACTTCTTCGTCAATGGCCGCCATGTGCGCGACAAGCTGCTCACCCACGCCGTCGCGCAAGCCTACGCCGACATCCTGCACGGCAGCCGCCATCCGGCCTACGCGCTCTTCCTCGCACTCGACCCGGCGAGCGTCGACGTCAACGTGCACCCGGCCAAGACCGAAGTCCGCTTCCGCGACGCGCACGCCGTGCACCAATTCGTCTTCCACGCCCTCAAGCGCGCCCTCGCCGAATCGGGCGCGGGGCTGGCGCCGGAAGAAGCGGCGCCAGCGCCCATCGCCGCGCAAACAGAAGCAACGCCCATGGCGCAAACGCCCGCCGCCGCGAGCCGCCTTCCCCCGTCCTACCGCCATCCGCCCGCCGCGCCGGGGCGGGCCGCCATGGATTCGGCCAGCCAGGCGTACTTCGACTTCGCCGCCCGCGCCCGCGCCCAACCCGCCGCCATGCGCCCGCCCGGCGGCGGCGCGCCGCAACCCTCCCCGCCCCCCCAGACCCACGGCGACGGCGACGCCCCGCTCGGCTACGCGCTCGCCCAACTACATGGCATCTACATCCTGGCGCAGAACGCGCGCGGCCTCGTCCTGGTAGACATGCACGCCGCCCACGAGCGCATCCTTTACGAAAAGCTCAAGACCGTGCTCGACGGCACGCCATCGATACAGCGCCTGCTGATCCCGGCGATATTCACCGCCAGCCCGGCGGAAATGGCGACAGCCGAATCCTGTGCCGAAGTCCTGCTGCGCATGGGCTTCGAGGTCTCCGCCGCCGGGCCGTGCGAACTGGCCGCGCGCAGCGTGCCCGCACTGCTCGCCAACGCGGCGGTCGCGGACTTGCTGCACGAACTACTGGAAGAACTGCACGAATTCCCGGCCTCGGAAGTCACCACCCTGCGCCGCAACGAACTGCTCGCCACCATGGCCTGCCACGGCGCGGTACGCGCCCACCGCCAACTCACCCCGCCGGAAATGAACGCCCTCCTGCGCGACATGGAAACCACCGAACGCGCCGATCAATGCAACCATGGCCGCCCGACATGGACGCAACTCACACTGGACGAACTCGACCGCTTCTTCCTGCGCGGCCAATGAATCGGGGATCGGGGATCGGAAAAAATCAGCGGCGCTTCGCGCCGGATGGAACGCGCTGGATTGCCGCGTCGCTGCGCTCCTCGCAATGACGAGGGGGGACGGCTTTCGCAATGGCGAGTTCTTGCGATGGACCTTCCCTCCCCCGCTTGGCGGGCGAGAGGGTGCCCGAAGGGCGGGAGAGGGTTTCCAACCATCCGGCGCGCAGCGCCGCTGATTAAAAAGGGGGCGAAAGAAGGGGATGCTGTCCACTTTCCACCGCCAAGAAATCAGCGTCGCTTCGCTCCGTATGGAA
>JAIRLA010000269.1 GCA_031259795.1 Azoarcus sp. | reverse complement strand
CCGCCGCCTTCGGCCAGCGCCGCAAGACCCTGCGCAACACCCTGCGCAATTTCCTCTCCGAACCCGGCTTCGCCGCGCTCGGCCTCGATCCCGGCCTGCGCGGCGAACGCCTTTCGGTGGCGGAATTCGTGGCGATCGCCAATTACTGCGCCAACCAGAAGCCGGAAAGCCCCCATCCGCTGATCCCGCCATGAGTGTTCACCGGCACGCCGTTGGAGAACAAACTCGAAAAACTGATCTCCGTCATTTGGAATAGGTTCTTATGGGCCGCAGAGGCGGTCGAGGCGTTTTTCCAGGGCGGCCAGACGGGTGGCGAGCGCGTGTGTTTCGGCGGCGAGGCGTTGGCTTTCGGGGCGGGTGACGAGCGGGGCGGCTTCGTTGGCGAGGTAGCCGCCGATGCTGTCGGCGAGGGCGCGGCCCAGGTGGAGCGGCGCTTGGGCGAGGCGCTCGCCTGTGGTGAGCAGGCGGTGGGCGGCGATGTCGCCGATGAGTTTCGCCAGGTCTTCTTCGGCGTCCCAGCGCAGGTGGGAGAATACGGCGACGAGGGTGTCGGCGAGGTCGGCGGCGCCGTTGATTTGCGCTTTTGCCATCAGGGCGTTCAGACCGCCGCCGCTGGCGGCGAGGGCTTCGCCCAGGGCCAGGGTGAGGGTGACTTCCGGCGCGGTTTCGGCGGCGGCGGCGGTGAGCGTGCCCTCGGGGGTGATGGTGAAGACGAGGGTGAGCGGGGTGATGTCGAGGCGCGCGTGGCGGCCCGCCTGTGGGCGCAGGCGCTCGCGCGCCCATTGCGCTTGCCCGAGCAGGTGGTTGATGGCGGCGAGGAGGAGGGGGGCGTTGTTCATTCAGATTTTGTAGCCGCGATGCACGGCGACGATGCCGGCGCTGAGGTTGAAGTAGTCGACTTTGCCGAAGCCGGTGTTTTCCATGGTGGTTTGCAGTTCCCGCTGGCCGGGGTGCATGCGGATGGATTCGGCGAGGTAGCGGTAGCTGTCGGCGTCGCCCGTGATTTTCGCGCCCAACCACGGCAGCAGTTTGAATGAGTAGAGGTCGTAGAGGGGGGTGAGCGGTTTCCAGATGCGGGAGAATTCCAGCACCAGCAGGCGTCCGCCGGGGCGCAGTACGCGGTGCGTTTCGGCGAGGGCGGTTTCTTTGCGGGTCATGTTGCGCAGGCCGAAGGCGATGGTGACGCAATCGAAGCTGTTGGCGGGGAAGGGGAGTTTTTCGGCGTCGCACTGGATGGCGGGCAGGGTGTGGCCGTGGTCGATGAGGCGGTCCCGTCCGCGCGCGAGCATGTCGAGGTTGATGTCGGTGAGCCAGACTTGTCCGCTGTCGCCGACCCGGCGCGCGAAGGCCAGTGACAGATCGGCGGTGCCGCCGGCGATGTCGAGGACGCGGTCGCCTTCGCGCACGTTGGCGAGGTGTACGGTGAAGGCTTTCCACAGCCGGTGCAGGCCGAACGACATCAGGTCGTTCATGAGATCGTATTTGTGCGCCACCGAGGAGAAGACGCTGGCGACTTTTTGTTGCTTGAGTTCTTCGGCGATGTCCTGGAAGCCGAAGTGGGTGGTCTGGCCGCTCTGGCCGGAAGAGGGGAGGGCGGTGTCGGAGGGGGGAAGGCCGTTGCCGGAGGAGGGGAGGGCGGTGTCGGTCATGTGAATCTCGCCGGGGTGGGGTCAGGAGGGTTCCGCGACGCCGACTTGCTCGAAATTCGGGCCTTTGAGCAAGAGCTGGGTCATGCGCAGCCGGCGGTCGCGGCCATTGTCGAATGTTTCGATGATCGCGTTGGTTTTATACCAGCCTTCCGGCACGATCAGGGAATCGTTGATCCGGAGCTTGGCGTCGGCTTCGATCAGGAGGGCCTGGGAATAAGGTTCGCGCGGGCCTTCGTCGGAGTCGGCGGGTTGCCGGGCGGCGATGACGCGCGGCAGCCCGGGCAGGATGCGGATGCCGGCTTCCAGCAGGCCATCGGCGCGGAACATCAGCCAGCTGACTTGTCCGAGCAGGAAGTTTTCGCCCTCTGGCGGGCGCAGGCCGACGATCTGGTTGTGCTGGAAGCGTTCGGCGTGCGGGCGCTGTTGCAGGCGGACGCCGCCCACCGATTGGTCGAGCAGTTCCCAGCGTTCGCAGTCGAGGCCGAGGCGTTCGGCTTCGAGGCGCTGGTGGCCGAAGTCGCGCTTGTTGTTTTTCGCCGCGCTGTCTCCGGCGTTGGCGGGGTGTTCGCCGGGCGCGGCGTTCGTGGGGGCGCCGTAGGGGGCGTCCGCGTTTTGGGCCGCGAGGCTGTTGCGCCGGGGCTGCTCGAAGAGTTTGCCCTGGATGTGGAAGCCGATGGCGAGCCATTCGGCGCACAGTTCGACTTCGCCCGTGCTGCCCCGGCGCGGAAAGCGGCGTCCGGCCGAGGCCAGTCCCCATGGGCGGTAGAGGGAGAGCAGCAGGCGGGCGGCGGTTTCGATGCCGCAGTCGCTGCCGAGGCCGAGCGAGGAGGGCGGTGTGCCTTGTCTGAACTGGGCGAATACGGACTGGATTTGGTTTGCCAGTTTGTTGCAGTTGAAATAGCGCGGTTTCGAGCTTTTCGGCAGCATGCCGAGCGGGCGCAGGCCGTGATCGGCGGTGAGGTCGAGCCCGTAGGTCGTGGGCCGGCGTCCTTCGATGTCCGGGTCGAGTGTGCAGTAGGGCGCGAAACGCTCCGCCCAGAGGCAGATCCATGTCCATTCCTGGCCGCTGCGGCCGAAAGGGTTGGCCAGGTCGAGCAGCAGGACGGTGAGGTAGGCTTCGAGCGCGCTTTGCGCTTTCCAGATCGCGTTGAGCGGGTCGGAGACGCGAATCTGGTGCAGGCCGTTCTGTTCGGCGGCGGTGAAGCTCGCGTGCACTTCAAGCCACAGCCTGGCGGGCAGGGCGCGGTGGGCGCGGTAGTATTCGGCGACGATCTTGCTGGCGTAGTACACACGGCGTTGCGCCAGCAGGGCGCGCTGATCTTCCAGCGGGCCGGCGGGGTTGGCTTCGGCGGAGATTCTTTCGGAGATTACGGCGTAGGAGTGCGAATAGTTGCGCCACAGCCCGATTACCCCGAAGAGCAGCTCGTTGTGCTGGCTGTCCGGGGGCAGCGGTTCGTCGCCGTCGAGGCCGGGAAGTTTGCTCCGGGTCTTGTCGATCAGGGGGCGGGCCATTTCCAGCACTTCGAGGTGCTGCTCGGGGGCGGGGCGGGCGTCGAGCAGGCCGGCGATGATGTTTGCCAGTTCGGCGAGACGCGCGGCGGGATCGTCGATGGGCAGATTTTGTAAGGCGCCCAGACATTGGGCGGGGTTGCGGTAGTCCATGAAAACAAAACTCCAGGCGCTGGCGCGCGTGTTTTTATCGGGTAATGGAAAATGGTGATGATGTATCGGTGGAAATCAGGGTGAATTCGCGCGCGATGCGCCCGGCCAGCGCGTCGCGCGCGGGCGCGGGGCGCGGCAGGCCGGGACGTTGCGCCCGTCCCCAGATGGATTCCGGGAAGTGGCGGTCGCCGGAGAAGCGCGCGATGACGTGCCAATGCAGGTGGGGAACCATGTTGCCGAGGCTGGCGAGGTTGATCTTGTCGGGATTCATCAATGCCCGCAGGGCGCGCTCGGCGGCGAGCGCCACGTTCATGAGGTGATGTCGCGCGCTTGCGGCCAGGTCGCTCATTTCGGCGACATGGCGGCCCCAGATGACCCGGCAATAGCCCGGATAATCGGGGTCGGCGACGAGAACGACGCGGCAGTATTCATCCTGCCAGACGATGTCGTCCCGGGAGGCGGCGCAAAACGGGCAATCCACGGTAATTCGATTGTAAATACATTAATCTGATTTGTAGTGGTTAACCATAGCACGCCGGTTGCCGTGAAAATACGTTCCCTCTGCGGAGACATTGTGCTCTTTTGCGCGCTCGCGTCATTGCGTGACAAGCGCCGCGCGCGCGATTGCAAGGCTTTGTGTCTCCGCGCCGCTTTGCCGCCGGGGCGGCGGCGGAGCGGCGATGGCCCGTGCGGTTGTGGCCCGCCGCGCTGGCGGGGCCGCTGTGTCAGAGGCCCAGCCTGCGCCGCAGGATTTCGTTGACTTGCGCCGGATTGGCCTTGCCGCGGCTGGCTTTCATGACTTGGCCGACCAGAGCGTTGAAGGCTTTTTCCTTGCCGGCGCGGAATTCGTCGACCGATTTCTGGTTGGCCGCGAGCACTTCGTCGATCATGGCCGTGATCGCGTCGATGTCGGTGAGTTGTTTCAATCCTCGGCGCGCGATGATTTCGTCGGCGCTCGCGCCCTCGCCGTTCCAGAGCGCCTCGAACACTTGGCGCGCGATGGCATTGGAAAGGGTGCCGTCGGCGATGCGCGCGACCAGCCCGCCCAGTTGCGCGGGCGACACCGGCGCGGCGGCGATTTCCAGCCCGGCCTTGTTGAGCCGCGCCGCGAGTTCGCCCATGATCCAGTTGGCGCAGGGTTTGGCGTGCGCCGCGCCCGCGGCGGCGAGCGCGGCCTGGAAATAATCGGCGGTTTCCTTGCTGGCGGTGAGCGCGCCCGCATCGCTGGCGGACAGGCCCAGTTCGCGCACGAAGCGCGCTTTCATCGCCGCCGGCAGCTCGGGCATCGCCGCCCTGGCCCGCTCGATCCATTCCGGCTCGATCACCAGCGGCAACAGATCGGGATCGGGAAAATAGCGGTAGTCGTGCGCGTCCTCCTTGGAGCGCATCATCCGCGTTTCGCCCGTATCGGGATCGAAGAGCACCGTGGACTGGATGATCTTGCCGCCGTCCTCGATGGTCTCGATCTGCCAGCCAGCCTCGAAGTCGATGGCCTGTTGCAGGAAGCGGAAAGAATTGAGGTTCTTGATTTCGCGCCGGGTGCCAAGCTCCGTCGCGCCTTTTTTGCGCACGGAAACATTGGCGTCGCAACGGAAAGAGCCTTCCTGCATGTTGCCGTCGCAGATGTCGATCCAGCGCACCAGCGCATGCAGGGCGCGCGCATAGGCGAGCGCTTCCGCCGAGGAACGCATGTCCGGCTCGGAGACGATCTCCAGCAAGGGCGTGCCGGCGCGGTTGAGGTCGATGCCGCTCATGCCGTGGAAATCTTCGTGCAGCGATTTGCCGGCGTCTTCTTCAAGATGGGCGCGCGTGAGGCGAATGGACTTTTCGTAGGCCCCGTCCCCTTCGCCAACCTGTATCGTGATCGCGCCGCCCTGCACTACCGGCAGTTCGAACTGGCTGATCTGATACCCCTTGGGCAAGTCGGGGTAAAAGTAGTTTTTGCGCGCGAACACGCTTTTCGGCGCGATGCGCGCCCCCAAGGCCAGCCCGAAGCGGATCGCTTTTTCAACCGCGCCGCGGTTGAGCACTGGCAGCACGCCGGGCAGGGCGATATCCACGGCGCTTGCCTGCACATTGGGCGCCGCGCCGAAAGTGGCGCTCGCGCCGGAGAAAATCTTGGCGGCGGTGTTGAGCTGGGCATGGATCTCCAGCCCGATGACGACTTCCCAAGCCATACAGAATGAATCCTTTGCCGGAGGCTGCGCTGGAAAAAGCAAAATTGTAACGGGTTCGCGGGAGCATGTCATATCCTTTCGCGCGGGGGCGGGCGCCGCCGGGAGACCGGGGACATGGAACGTGGCGGGCGTCGCGCCCGCCCGGGGCCGGAAATGGATGGGCGCGGGACAAGGGTGCCGGACAGGGCAAACCGTGCAGCAAGACACAGTGCCGTATTTCCGCGAAGGGGAGGGGGTTGACAGTCTTTTGGAGAGGAGTCAGAATCGCGCCTCTTCGCTGCTTGTGGGCGAGAGTTCTTTAACAAGTTGGACAACCGATAAGTGTGGGTGCTTGGTTGCATGGCCGGGCTGCGTTTGCAGCCGAGAGTAAATGCGATTGAGCGCTCTGTCAGAAGATTGAGTGCTGAGGATTGAACGTAAGAGTTTGATCCTGGCTCAGATTGAACGCTGGCGGCATGCTTTACACATGCAAGT
>JAIRLA010000183.1 GCA_031259795.1 Azoarcus sp. | reverse complement strand
CAAAACGCCGGTCGAGCTCGCCATAGGTGGCGATGGCCGCGCCCGCCTCGCCTTGCCGGTTCAGCGCAAAGCCCACCTCGTAGAGCGTCGAGGCGGTCTGCGTCCGGGCCTCCTGCGCCTGGGCCGCCATCTGTTCTTCGCACTGCGCCCCCGCTTCAGGCGCGGCGGCGCAGTCGACGCAATCAGTGGTGAGCCTCGCCCACAGGTTCGAGACCGTCGTGCACCCCGTCACCGCCGCCGTCAGGCACGACAGCGCCGCCAGGCGGCGCAGCTTCCCCCAATCCGCGCGTCCGCGCGCCGTTTCATGCGTGAGACCGGTTTTCATGTGCTTTTCTCCTCGTGGTTCCTGTGTTCGTCCTGGGTTCGTCATGGCAATGCCTCCCGCCGTCCGGGCGCGGCGGATGCGGTGAAATCGTGGGTAATGCGCACGCGCCGCCCTTTTTTGAGGTCGATCCCTTGCCGGTAGGGCAGGTGGCTTTCGTTGCGCACTTCGATCAGATGGATGCCCGCTGGCGCCTCCACCGTCACGGCGGGCGGGGCGACGCCGATGTGCTTGCCGTCCAGATAGACGTGACCCCAAGGCTCGACGCGCACTTCCAGCCATCCGCTCGCGGGAAGCGAACGGGGCGGCGGCGCGGTTTCGACAGGATCGACAACAGGCGGCGGCGTGGCCTCGCCGCCCGTATCGTTGCCATCCGCGGGCGCGTCGTCCTCTTCGGGCGGCGCCGTGCTCTCCGTTCCGCCGGGGCCGGACGGGTCATCCTCTTTTACGTCGACGTCGATGACTTCTTCGTTGCCGTTGCCGCGCTCGTTGCCGCTCATGACGGAGGCGAACAGGACGGCCACGGTCAGAACGGCCAGGCAAGACAGCCCGGCCACCGAGGCGCCGAGGCGCATCGAAACCGCCGGGAACGCGACCGCCCGGCGAGCGCGCCGATCCTCTTCCGGCGTCTTGTTCCCGGTTTCCGTCTCGCCAGGCGCCGCGGGATCGGTAACGGGCCGGGGCGCGGCGGCGCGCCCGCGATCGAGCAGGTATGTCCACGCCGGCTTGCGCGCGGCTTTCTTGAGCGCTTCCGAAAACGCTCCGGCGCTGTCGGGACGGTCATGCGGCTGTACCGCCAGGCCCGCTTCGATGACTTTCAGTATTTCGGCGGGCAGGCCGGGCATGGCGAAACGCGACAACGGTTTCAGGCTGTCGTGCAGGGTGCGCGCCACCGAAACTACTGGCATCTTGCCGCTGACGAGCTGGTACATCACCGCCGAAAGCGCGTATATGTCCGACCACGGCCCCGTATTCAGCCCGCTTTCTTCGTCGTGGCTGTATTGCTCGATCGGCGCGAAGCCCGGCTTGAGGATGATCGTGGCCGGGTCGCTGCGGTCGATTTGCGCGCGCCGCGCCGCGCCAAAGTCGAGCAGGACGGGCGCGCCGTTTTCCTGAACCATGATGTTGTCGGAGGAGATGTCGAGGTGAGCGCACGGGATCGCGTGCAGTTGCACCAGCCCGTCCAGGAGGGGCAGGACGATGCCGAGCAATTCTTTCGCGCCCGCGACGCGGTATCCGCCCCGGATCATCTCGCGCAGCGTGTGCCCGCGATAGTGCGGCATGACCATGTACGCGGTGCCGTTGGCCTGGAAAAAGCGCAGCACTTCCGAGAGCGCCGGGTGGCGCAATTGCGCCAGGATGCGCGCCTCGGCGACGAAGTGGCGCATGCCCGACTCGAATACGCTGCGTTTGGCGGGGGAGCGCGCCATCACGTGTCCGTCGATACGCACCGCATGAACGGCGGGCAGGTATTCCTTGATCGCCACTTCCCGGTCGAGGGAAGTGTCGCGCGCCAGATAGACGACACTGAAGCCGCCTTCGCCCGCCACGGCGAGAATCTCGAACGTCTGCAAGCGCGTCCCCGCAGGCAAGGCGTCCAGCGGCGCGGGCGGCGCCACCGTCAGGATCGGTCTGTGCGGGGCGGCGGCCTGGTCCATCGCGTCAGCGCCTCGCCATGCCCGCGCGCGGACGGGACTGGAACGCGCAAAACAGCGGCGGAACGCCTCTCCGCCGAACTGAGTCCGCTGGTACATCCGGTTGCTGAATTGCCCGCATCACGATCCGCACGTCGATGTAAAAAGTTGTTATCGAATGGGCGCTACGGTACAAATTCACACTTGAATAGTCAATACCGGCTGTCGTTTGCCAGTCAACTGTGGATTTTACGCAACGATTACCGCGCAAAATCCCGCCGCATCAGCGGCGCGGCCTAGAATCGGGGGTTCGCCACGTGACCGGAGCGTGCGAGATCACGGCCTGTTCAACGCCATGATTGGGCAAATCGGAGGTCAATTCGGGGGCCGGATCGGGGGTCAATGAGGAAAAGGGGGCGTCGGCGCAGTCCTTTATTGTTGAAATTCAATGAGTTAAAGATTAAGCAGGGCGGAGAGGCGTTCCGCCGCTGTTTTGCGCGTTCCAGTCCCGTCCGCGCGTGGCGCGTTCGTCCGGCAATCGCCCCGACCCGGTGGCATTCCGTCCGGGAAGGGGGGCGGCCTGATGTCCGCCGGATTGTTCGGGCTGCCTGCGGGCTTCAGGCTGCGGGAACTGGAATTGCTGTCGATCCTCGGCGGCGGCAAGCGGAGCCTCGTCTATAAAGCCTATGACCATGCCCTGAACCGTCATGTCGCGGTGAAGGAATTCCTGCCTGTCGATCATGTGCGCAGGGATCTTGCGCATGTAGAGGCGCGACAAGAACAGCGGGAATCATTCGAGCGGGGCCTGGCGCGTTTCATTTCGGAAGCGCGGATCATGACCCGGTTCAATCATCCGGTTTTGCGCGGCGCCTTTTCGCTGATTCAGGAAAACGGAACCGCCTACATCGTCATGCCGTACTACGACGGGACGACCTTGCGCGAAATGACGAACAATGGCTTTCGCGCCAAGAACATGGAGGACATATTCTCGTTCCTGCTCCCGATCCTGAGCGGATTATCGTACCTGTACAACGCGGGCTACGGGCACTACTGCATTTCGCCGGACAACATCCTGGTTCGTGAAGACGGCACGCCGGTATTGCTCGATTTCGGCGCGGTCGGGGAATTGGGGCAGAGCGCGGAAGAATGCCTCCTGACCGAACTCATCCCCGGTTTCGCCGCGCCGGAGCAATACGGTCACGGCGAAACCTGCCTGGGCGTGTGGACGGACATCTATGCGTTCTCGGCGGTCGCCTACCACATGGTGACCGGGCTTGCGCCGCCCCCGGCGGTTTCCCGGATCGCGCACGACGCATTGAAACCATTGGCGAGCCTTGCCTCGCCCGGCCTGCCGTCCGCGCTGCTGGAAGTCTTCGAGCGGGGCCTGGCGATAGAGGCGAAGGCGCGCCCCCGGGACATCGTCTCGTTTGCCAACGCGCTGCAAGAGGCCGCGTACCGGGCCATATCGCAATCGGCCAGACCGGAGAGCGCCAGGATATTGGCGGCGGATGCCGCGGTCTCGGCGTTTTCCCCGAGGATCAGGCGGATTCTCCAGTTTGCCTGGAACCTGCGCGAAAAAATTCATCCCGGAGCGCGGACATGAAGCTCCGGCTCAAAAGCGCGGCGCTCGCCTCGGCGCTCGGTTGCCTGATCCTGATCGCGCTGATCTGGTTCGCCGGCCCGTTGTTCGGACTGGACGGCGTCGAGCGGCGGGTGACGTGGATCATTGCCGTGGCGCTGCTGTGGGGCGTATCGCTGCTCATCGGACGCCTGTTGTCCAGCCGCGCCGGGTGGCTGGTCGAGAAAATGCTCCTGCGCCAGGCCGACGACGCGGTGGTCAGGGCAAGCGCCGAGCGCCGCGCCGAAGTCAACGAATTGCGCAGGCGCCTGCTCGAGGCCATCCACACGCTCAAGACTTCCCGGCTCGGCAAGGCGCGCGGGAACGCCGCCCTGTACGAGCTGCCCTGGTACATGATCATCGGTCATCCGTCGGCGGGCAAGAGCACCGCCCTGTTGCAGTCGGGCCTCACCTTCCCGTTCGGCGACAACCACGCCGCCGTGCAGGGCATCGGCGGCACGCGCAGTTGCGACTGGTTCTTTTCGACCGAGGGCGTGCTGCTCGACACCGCCGGGCGCTACTCGACCGAGGCCGACGACCGCAGCGAATGGCTCGATTTTCTCGCTCTGTTGAAACGCCATCGCAGCAAGGCGCCGGTCAACGGCATCATCGTTGCGACCAGCCTGCCCGAACTGATGCAATACCGGGCGGACGGCTACACCGCCTACGCCCGCCAGATCCGCGAGCGCGTCCATGAAATCGAGGACATTTTCGGTTTGCAGGCGCCCGTCTACCTCATGTTCACCAAGCTGGACTTGCTGGGCGGCTTCACGCAGTTCTTCGAGGACGCCGGCGAAGACGAGCGCGCCCGGGTCTGGGGCGCGACGCTGTCGCACGAGCAAGGCGCCGGGTTCGACATCCGCCGCGTGGTCGCGGAACAATACGAACTGCTGTATCGCGGTCTCAAGCGGATGGGCGAAGGAAAACTCGGACAGGCGCGCGGCGGCGCCGGCGCGCGTCCAGCCCTGTTTGCCTTTCCGCTGGAATTCCACGCGCTGAAAGAGGGGATCTGCCGCTTCGTCGAACTGCTGCACGAAGACGATCCCTACCACGCCAAGCCGCTGGTGCGCGGCATCTATTTCACCAGCGCCTTGCAAGCGGGCGAGCCGAGCATTGCCGGCGCGGCGCGGGTGTCGCGCCAGTTCGACCTCAGCCACAGCGGTTTTGGCCCCGCCCAGCCGGCCTCGACGCGCGGCTATTTCCTGCGCGGCCTGTTCCGGGAGGTGATTTTCCCCGACCAATACCTGGTCACGCGACAGACCCGGCCACGCGCGGATCGGCTGCGTCTGGCGAGCATGACGGCGGGGCTGGCGGCGCTGGGCGGCGTTGCCGCCGTGCTGACCCAATCCTGGCTTGGCAACGATGAAATGATCGCCCTGGCCGCCAAAGACCGGACGACGGCGGCCGCGCGGATCGCGGACGACTCATTGGCCGCCAGGCTCGGCGGACTGGTGCTGCTGCAAGCGCGGCTGGAAGAACTGCAACGTCACCGTCTCGAAGGCGTTCCCTGGCGGATCGGCATGGGGCTGTACCAGGGGCGTGGATTGGAAACCGCCCTGCGCCGGCAATACTTCAGCGCCTTGCGCGCCATCATGCTGACGCCGATCCAGACTCGGCTGGAGACGGCGCTCGGGCAATTGGGGCCGGAGTGGAGCGTGGACGCGGAGACGGACAAGGGCGCAAGCGATGCGGCCTACGACGCGCTCAAGACCTATCTGATGCTCGCCTCGCGTCCGCGGCTGGAGGCCAACTACCTGGCCGAACAACTGCCGCGCAACTGGCAGCCGTTCCTCGAAGCGCAACACGTCGCGGCGGACGGCGGCGAAAGCGATGCCGCCCAGGTGGCGGGGTACTACCTCTCCCAATTGCAGGCCCCGGATCTGCCGCTGATCGACAACGACGAGGCCATCATCATGCAGGCGCGCAAGACCTTGCGCAGCGTATTGACCCAGGTATCGGCCAGGGAGCGCGTCTACAGCGTGCTCAGGGACCGCGCCAACGCGAAATTCCCCTCGCTCACGGTCGAATACATCCTGGGCGGACGGGATGCCGGCCTGCTGGCTGGCGCGCGCGAAGTGCCGGGCGCCTTTACCCGCGATGCCTGGGAAAAATACCTGCGCGACGCCATCGCCGAGGCCAGCCGCGGCACGCTCAAGGGCGAGGACTGGGTACTGGCCGTGACGGGCGAGGACAATCCCGGCAAGGACAGCGACATCGGCGAGAACCGGGCCGCCCTGGAGGCGCTGTACCGCGCCGAATACGCGGATGCCTGGACGAAATTCCTGCCCGGCGTCACTGTCCGCAGCCTGGGCGGCATCACGCGGGCCGAACAAGTGATGGCGCGCTTCTCCGACCCGCAGAACTCGCCCATCAAAATCCTCTTGCGCCGCGCCGCCTACGAGACGGCGTGGGACAACCCGGGCCAGATTGCCGCGAGCGTCGAAACCGCCAGGCAATCGGTGCTGGAGAGGACGGTCGGGCTGCTGCGCGGCGGCAATGTCCGCGCGCCGAACACGGGCCAGGAGGCGCCCGGCGCCCGCCATGGCGCGCTGGGCCAACGTTTCGCCTTCCTTGCCGCCCTGAGCAGCGAGGACAAACCCTCGCCGCTGATGACGGGCTACCAGGAACATCTCTCCAGGCTCAAGACGAGATACGGCCAGATCGCCGCCGCGGACGACACGAACAAGGCCGCGCGCGCGCTCATGAAAGCCACGCTGGACGGCAGCGGTTCGGAACTGGCCGAAGCCCTGAAATATATCGACGGCACACTGCTTGCCGCGACCGACCCGGCATCGCGGGAACTGCTGCGTCCGCTGCTGGTGCAACCGCTGCTACAGGGTTACGCCGTATTGATCCCGCCCGTGGAAGAACACCTCAACCAGCTCTGGGAGAACGAGGTCTACGACATCTGGCGGACGCTGGCGGACAAATACCCATTCCAGAATGTACAGACCGAGGCGCCGCTGGACGAAATCGCCAGCTTCATCAAATCCGGGGAAGGCACGATCCCCGTTTTTATCGAGGAATCCCTCGGCGGTCTCGTGAGCCGGCGCGGCAACAAGATCGTGCCGCGCACTTGGCAGGAACGCGGCGTGCGGTTCAATGCGGCCTTCCTGGGCAACGCCGAGCGCCTGCTGGCGTTGAGCGGCGCGCTGGCGCGCGGCGGCGGCGCCTCGCGTTTCGAGTTGCAGCCGGTGCCCACGCCGGGGCTCTCCGAAATCGTGGTCGAGATCGACGAACAGATCCTGCACTACCGAAACGGGCCGCAGTCCTGGCAAACCTTCAGATGGCCGGGCGGCGAAGAAGAGGGCGTGCGCATCCAGGTGGTCGACTTCAATGGCCTCACCTCGGTCATCTCCAGCCACTCCGGGCGCATGGGCCTGATACGCATGTTCGGCGAAAGCGCCCGCGACTTCGACCAGATCATGACACAAGGGCAGTTGGCCTGGCCCATCGCAAGAACGGACGAAACCAGGACGAGGGACGCCGTGAAGCTCAATTTCCGCATGGTGGGAGGAATCAACCCCATGCAACTGGCGGCGTTGGGCCGCGTCAGCCTGCCAAGGCGCATCACGGAGTAGAAAAAACGATGTCCATTGCCTGCATGCCCACTCGTGACGCCCCGCAATACGCCCTGTTCGGCAAGCTGCCGAGCCGGGCTGATTTCGTCCGCATCAACACCAATCACCCCGCGGTGCAGGAATGCGACGAACTACTCGCCAGGAGCCTGGCCTTCGCCAAGGGGCAGGCGGATTGGGACGGACAAGGCTACCTCGACGCGGGCGCGAGCGACTTCCACTACACCTCGAACGATGGGCGCTGGTGCTTTTTCGGCGTCCTGCGGCCCAGCCGCGACGCATCCGGACGGCATTATCCGCTGGTGGCCGGCATCGTTCTCCCCGCCGCCGCCGTGGCGCCCTATTGCGCCGAACTCTCGATCGCCAACGAACTGTTCTTCGCCAGCCTGCGGGATCGCCTGGCGCGCATCCTGGACGACGCCGCGGAGCTGGACGCATGCCGCCACTATCTCGAAACCCAGTGCGCCCCCAACCCGCATGCACAGGCCGACATCGACCTGGCCTCGCAAGTGCTGGAACGCCACGTGAGGCGGACATCGGCGGCCCGCTTGCGCGCCGGGCTGGACCAAGCCGGGCTGGACGACCATCTGCTGGCCTTCGTGTTCCACGCCAACCTCCTGCGCCGCCTGGGCGCGAGCGTCCCTCGGCAAGCCGTCCTGCTGCCGCTGTCCAGAGGCGCGGGGGAAGACATCCTGGACCAGGCCGTCTGGCTGGCGCTGTACCGGGAAGCGACGGGCAAGAAAAACAACCGCGCCCCCGATTTCATCACCCTGAGCCGCGAGGGCGGGCGTTTCCTCGCCCTCTCGCCGGGCCGCTTCAGCGAGCGTTTCCTCGCCGTGCTATGGGGGACGGCGCCCGACCCCTCGTCCTCGCTCGACGTCGGCGAGGGCGCCTCGTGGCGGCGGCACCCGGCCTATGCCGAGGCCGCCCGCACCCTCGAGCATCAACTGCGAGACCCCGGCGCGAGCCTCGCGGCCCTGTTTTCAACCATCGCAGGGATTGCCCGCCATGCCGCATGAACGGGCGATCCGGCATCTCCACTCACTTTCTTCACTGAACGAGGCTCTTCGTGGCTACTAAAGGCAAGAAAAACACGCAGCAAAAACTCTCGCGCGTCCGTCCCCCGCGCGTGCAGATCACCTACGACGTCGAAATCGGCGATGCCATCGAGAACAAGGAGCTGCCCTTCGTACTCGGCGTCGTCGGCGACTATTCCGGCCAGCCCGCGAAACCGCTGCCCAAGCTGAAGGATCGCAAGTTCGTCCAGATCGACCGCGACAATTTCGACGACGTGCTCAGTGGCATGGCGCCGCGCCTGGCGATGCAAGTCGACAACAAGCTCACCGACGACGACAGCCAGCTGTCGGTGGAACTCAATTTCGAGCAACTGGCCGATTTCGAGCCGCAGAACGTCGTCAAACAAGTCGAACCGCTGCGGCAATTGCTCGAAGCGCGCCAACGCCTATCGGATTTGCGCAACAAGATGCTGGGCAACGACAAGCTCGAAGAACTGCTCGACAACGTCGTGCGCGATACCGAACAACTGAACCGGATCAACCAGGATCGGGCCGCGAAGGAAGAGGAATAAGCAATGACCGGACAAGAACCCCGCACCGCGCCAGAGGCCGAAGCGCGCGCCGCCGAAGCGCCACAGGCCAGCCTGCTCGACACCATCATCGAGCAAAGCCGGGCCGCGACCAACGAGACCGAAAAAAGCCGGACACGGGACTTGATCGCCGAACTGGCCGGACAGGTGCTCACCGGCGCCGTGACCGTCTCCAAGAGCCTGTCGGCCAGCATCGACGCGCGCGTGGCGCAGCTCGACGCGCTCATCTCGGCGCAGCTCAACGAGATCATGCACCACGCCGACTTCCAGAAGCTCGAAGCCTCCTGGCGCGGCCTGAAGTATTTGGTGCATGAGTCCGAGACCAGCACGCAACTCAAGATCAAGGTGCTCAACGCCTCCCGCAAGGATTTGGTCAAGGACTTCCGCGCCTCGCCGGAATTCGACCAGAGCGCGCTGTTCAAGAAAATCTACGAAGAAGAGTACGGCACCTTCGGCGGCGCGCCCTACGCGGCGATCGTCGGCGACTACGAATTCACCCGCCATCCGGAGGACTTCTACCTGCTCGAAGAACTCTCGCACGTCGCCGCCGCCTCGCACGCCCCCTTCATCAGCTCGGCCGCGCCGAGCCTGTTCGGGCTGGAGAGCCTGACCGACATCGGCCGCCCCCGCGATCTCGCCAAGGTCTTCGACACGGTCGAATACGCAAAGTGGAAGTCGTTCCGCGAATCCGACGACGCGCGCTACGTCGGCCTGGTGCTGCCGCACATGCTGGGCCGCCTGCCCTATGGCGCCAAGACCCTGCCGGTCGAAGAATTCGGCTTCGAGGAAGACGTCGACGGCACCGACCACGGCAAATACCTGTGGACGAACGCCGCCTACGCCTACGCCACCCGTCTCACCAACGCCTTCGCGCTCTACGGATGGCTTGCCGCGATCCGCGGCGTCGAAGGCGGCGGCCTGGTCGAAGACCTGCCCACGCACACCTTCCTGACCGACGACGGCGAAATCGCCCTCAAGTGCCCGACCGAAGTCGCCATCACCGACCGCACCGAAAAAGTGCTCTCCGACCTCGGCTTCACCGCGCTCGTGCACTGCAAGGACACCGACTACGCCGCCTTCTTCGGCGGCCAGTCGGTGCAAAAGGCCAAGAGCTACAACACCGACAGCGCCAACGCCAACGCGCGGCTATCGACCCAGTTGCCCTACATCTTCGCCACCTCGCGGATCGCCCACTACATGAAAGCGATCATGCGCGACAAGATCGGCTCCTTCGCCTCGCGCCAGGACGTGCAGAACTACCTGAACACCTGGCTGCGGCAGTACGTCTCGCTGGACGACACCGCACCCCAGGAAGCCAAGGCCAAGCACCCCTTGCGCGAAGCGCGCGTCGACGTGGTGGAAGTGCCGGGCAAGCCGGGCGCGTATCGCGCCGTGGCCTTCCTGCGCCCGCACTACCAGCTCGACGAACTGACGATTTCCCTGCGCCTGGTGGCCGAACTGCCGCAACCGGCGCGCTGAAAGATGACGCACCCATTTTCTGGAACACCTGTTTTTCTTGGAACACATGTTTTCGCAGTCCTGCCGCGACAAAACGGCAGTTTCATCCCACCTCCATCACTTCAGGAGAAGCAGCAATGGCATTCGACGCATTCATTCAAATCGACGGCATTCCCGGTGAATCGACCGACGCGGCCCACAAGGACTGGGTCGAAATCCTCTCGTTCAGGCACCTGATCGAGCAACCGGCCTCGGCCACCGCCTCCTCGGTCGGCGGTGCCACCGCCGAGCGCGTCAATCACGCGCCCTTCGAGATCACCCACCTGATCGACAAGGCCAGTCCCAAGCTCTACGAGGCCGCCTGCACCGGCAAGCACATCAAGACCGTCACCATCGACCTGTGCCGCGCCGGGGGCGACAAGGTCAAATACATGCAGATCGTGCTCGAACAGGTCATCGTCTCCCGCATCGAGCCGAAGGGGGCGTCCTCGACCGCCGAAGATGGTTTCCCGCTGGAGACCGTCCACTTTTCATACGGCACGATCAAATGGACGTACACCCAGCAGCAGCGCGCGGATGGCGTAGGCGGCGGCAACATCGCCACGGGTTGGGATCTCACCACCAACAAAGTAATCGCATGAGGCGTTTCCAGCGGCCCGCCTGCGAGCGGGCCGTCAATATGACATAATCCGTGAGCAATACGCTACACCCTGACAAAGAGAGCATGAATGCCGAGGCCATGACATGGATAGGGTAGACGATCTGGAAAACGAAACCAGCGGCGCTGCGCGCCGGATGGAACGCACTGGATTACCGCGGGCCTGCGGCCCTCGCAATGACGAGGGGGGAGGCCATGGCGAGAGGCACTTTTTCCCTCGTCATTGCGAGGAGCAAAGCGACGTGGCAATCCATGCGGCAGTGCAAATCAGCGGCGCTGCGCGCCGGTTGGAACAACGCCCTCTCCCGCCCTTCGGGCACCCTCCCCCGCCAAGCGGGGGAGGGGAGTTCATCGTAAAAACTCGTCAT
>JAIRLA010000248.1 GCA_031259795.1 Azoarcus sp. | reverse complement strand
AGCAGGAAGTTGAGTCCGCTCAGGTAGGAGCGCGGCAGGGCGCGCGATTCGTGCACGACCTGGCGAATGTCGATGCGCGCCGCCAACCAGCCAAGGGCGAAGAAAAGCGGCAGGGCCAGCAGCCACCAGAATTCGATTTCCATCGGCTCAGAGCGGCTCGGACATTCGCGCGGGTTCTTCCGGCAACGCTTTCCCGGCGCGTTCAAGCTGTCTGCGCAGGCGGGATATTTCGCGCCGCTGCCGCAACAGCGAAGTGATCGTGGCGGTCACCCCGAGCAGGGCGCCGACGCCAAATGCGATCAGGATGATGAACACCAACGGTAGATGCCATTGCCTGCCGAAGAAAAAGTTCAGATCGGCGACGTGGTCGTTCTTGACCGCGAAACCGAGCAGCAAAAGGAATAAAACGATACGGACGAACCAAGTGAATATGCGCATGCACGGCATTATCTCCGAGTACATGGCAAAAAAAAAGCCGCCAAGGCCGTTTCCCGGTCGCAAGCCCGCATTGTGCGACCGTGCGGGCAAGCAGACCCGCCGGAGAGCGTCGGTTTTTACTGGTCCGGATTCGCCGGGGCCAACAGCGTGGCGCGGTGTTTTTCCCGCGGGTCGGCGAACGCGCCCGCCCAAAACACTGGACTCAACCGTTTCGCCGGAGCGCATGGGACGAAAAAAACCCGGAAACCTTGATTGCATCGGGTTTTCCGGGCTTTGTCGAACTGCTTCGGAGATGGCGTTGGTTGCGGGGGAAGGATTCGAACCTCCGACCTTCGGGTTATGAGCCCGACGAGCTACCGGACTGCTCCACCCCGCGTCCGAAGAAAGACGGGAGTGTACATAGACTGCCGCCGGATAGCAAGCGCTTTTGAAAGAAAATCCGGGCCGCCGATTGCCGGGATCGGCGCCCCGCGTAGCGCGAGAACTTCGTCATGGCCGGCGAGCGCTGGCGAAGCAGTCCGGAAGACCGGCTCACAGCCGCGGATCGACCGGCTCGCTTTCCATGGCCAGGATGGCGAAGACGCATTCGTGCACGCGATGGAGCGGTTCCTTGCGGACGAAACGGTCGAGGGCTTCCATGCCCAGCGCGAATTCGTTCAGGGCGAGGCGGCGTTTGTGCGCCAGGCCCCGCTTCCTGAGGCGTTCCAGATTGTTTTCCAGAGTGTATTCGGGGCCGTAGATGATGCGCAGATATTCGCGTCCCCGGCACTTGATTGCCGGTTGCAGCAGCTCGCCTCCTTTCGTGGCAATGAAATCGAAAGGTTTGACGACCATGCCTTCATTCCCGTTGGCGGTGAGTTCTTCCCACCAGGCGACGCCCGCCGCAATCGAGTCTTCGTCCAGCGTCTCCACGATCCGGCAGGGAGTAGCCATGAAAACGGGATCGGCGCCGGTCATGTAGCGCGCGATCGTCTCCATGTGCGTCATATGATTTTCACCGTGCCAGACTTTGCCTTCGCTCGCCAGGACGTGAAAGGGCGCGATCCGGTAATCGTCCGGCGAGCGCACTTCCCAGCAATAGCGCCGGTAAGCGTCGGTATAGAGCGAAAGCGTCTCCTGGCGCGCCCTGAAAGCGGCAAGGAGCGTGGCGAGATCGGCATCCTGGCCCGATTGTCCGGGGGGCGCGGGCGTTTTTGCGGCGGCGGGGCTTTGCGCCGACGCGGCCAGCGCCGCCTCGATGGCGTTCGTTGCTTCGGCCAGCGCCGCGCGCCCCGCGCGGCCCACCGGGGCGTATTGCGTCTCCAGCAGTTGTCGCGCCTTGGCCGACCAAGGCATGATTTCCGCGTCCAGGCAAACCCAGTCCGTCGAAAAATCGTTCCAGAATCCGGAGGCGGTCAATAGCGCGTCCAGGCGATCGAGGAGATGGGCTTCCACCGCCTCGTCGTCGAAAAAGGCGCGTCCCGTCCGGGTATGGATCACGCCGCGCTTTTCTTCCTGTACCTTGAAGCGTTCGCGGGCGACTGTTACGTCCCGGCACAGCAGGATGACCGCGCGTGACCCCATGTGCTTTTGCTCGCAGACGACTTTGCCGACGCCGCGCGTCTTGTAGTAAGCGAAAGCCTCCCGCGGGTGCTCCAGATAGTGTTCCAGGGCGCTGGTTTCCGAAGGCGACATCGTTGGCGGCAGGTAGATCAGCCAGTGCGGATCGAGCGCGAAACGGCTCATCACTTCCAGCGCGGCCATCGCGTTTTCTTCCCGCACCTTGATGTTGGCCTTCAGGCGCGTCGACAGATAATTTTGCCGCAGGACATCGTCGATGCGGAGCAGGTCGTCGTTTTCGGGCGTCCCGGGCGACAAGGGCTTCATGGGGCGGTAGTATTCGCGCGCCGCAGGGACGTCCACGAGTTCCTTTTCGGGGTAGCGCAAGGCCGTGAGCTTGCCGCCGAACACGCAGCCAGTATCAATGCAGATCGTGCGATTGATGCGCAACGCTTCGGGATTGGGCGTATGTCCGAACACGACGAGCGCCGCGCCGCGATACTCGCCGGCCCAGTCCAGGCGAACGGGCAGACCGTATTCGTCGGTTTCGCCGGTGGTCTCGCCATACATGCAGAATTCCTTTACCCGGCCCGAACCGCGTCCCTGGAATTTCTCCTTGATCCCGGCGTGCGCCACCACCAGCTTGCCATCATCGAACACGTAGTGGCTGATGAGCGATTCCAGGAATTTCCCGACCTCCGCGCGGAATTCCGCCGTGGCGTCTTCCAGTTCCGCGATCGTGCCATCCAGTCCATGCGTGCGCGTGACCTGCCGGCCTTTCAGGAACTTCAGCAGCTTGAAATCATGGTTGCCGATCACGCAATGCGCGCCGCCCGCCGCGACCGTGCGCATGACCAGTTGCAGCACTTTGATATTTTCCGGCCCGCGATCGCACAAATCGCCGAGGAAAATGAGTTTCCGGCCTTCCGGATGCGCGGCGGCCATGCTTTGCGGGTCGATGCGATAGCCCAGCTTGGCGATGAGGAGGGCGAGTTCATCGAAACAACCGTGCACGTCGCCGATGATGTCGAACGGGCCGCGTTCTTCGCGTTTATTGTTCCACAGGGGCTTGCGGACGATACGGGCGCTATCGGTCTCTTCCGCGCCGCGCAGGACGAACACATAGCGAAACCCTTCCTTTTCGAGATGGCGCAGCGAACGGCGCAATTGCTCGGATTGGCGCCGGACGACATGCTCGCCGAAATCCCGGTCGGGGCGTCCGGCGTTGCGTTCGAGACACAGGGCCGGCGGCGTGTCGAGCACGATGGCGATAGCATGGCAATTCTGCTCGCGGGCGAGGCGCAGAATGCCCGCGCGCGCTTCCTGCTGCACATTGGTGGCGTCGATGACCGTCAGGCGGCCAATATCCAGCCGCTTGTTGGCAATGTAATAAAGCGCATCGAACGCGGCGGCGGAGACGAGTTGATTGTTTTCATCGTCCGAGACGAGGCCCCGGAAATAATCCGAGGAAAGAATCTCCGTGGGCCGGAAATGCTTTTTCGCAAAGCTCGATTTGCCGCTGCCGGACGCGCCCATCAGCATGACGACGGCGAATTCCGGGATTTCGATGATTTTCGCGGGCCGCACGTTTTCCATCATGGTTTCCATTGTATTCACTGTCATGGCGCGCCGCTTTCTCCGGCGGCGGTCCCGGCTTCCGCGAAAGACACGGGAGGCATATCGGGCAAACGGGAAAACTGCGCCATCTGCGTCGGCGCGCCCAGTTTCTCGTCCGGATCGCCGATTTCGGAAAAGCGCACGCTGTAAGGATATTGCCGGGTCATGCGCTCCGCCCAGTCGCGGAATTCCCGGCGCGTCCATTCAAAACGGTGATCGCCATGGCGTAATCCCTCCAGTGCGTACTTTTCATTGTATTCACGATTGGGCGTGGTCAGGATCACATGTCCGGGACGGGCATGCGCGAAAAGGACGCGCTCGAAAGCGGCAAGACGCGGCAGATCCAGATGTTCGATCACCTCGACCACACAGGCGACATCGAACCCCTCGAAACGTTTGTCCCGATAAGTGAGCGAACCCTGGAAAATGTCGATTCCCCGCCTTTGCGTTTCCGTGAGGCGATCGTAATGGATTCTTTCCCTGGCGCGTTCCAGCACGGAAAACGCCACATCCACCGCCGCGATTTTCCGCAATTGCTTTTCCTTCATCAAAAGGGAAAGGAGCCGCCCCTCGCCACAACCGAAATCAATGACACTGGCGGCCTGGCAAGCCCTGATGGCGGCCAGCACGCTCCCCAGGCGTTGCTGCTGCAAGCCCGGTTTCTTGTCCTCGTCCTCTTCGGAAAGCGCCTCGCCCGGTTCGTACACCTCATCGTCCGCCCGCAACCGTTGCAGGGCCAGATTGGCCAGCGCGCGGCTCTTGCTCAAATAGCGCCGCGTGATGAATTCTTTTTCGGGATGCGCGTGCAGCCACTCCTTTCCATGCCGCAACAGTTTTTCGACTTCTTCCTTGCCGATCCAATAATGTTTTTGCCGGTCGAAAACGGGAATGAGGACATAAAGATGATGCAACAAATCCTGGAGACGCACCCTGCCGGTCAGGGAAAGATTCACATAACGGTTTTTGCCCCAATCTGGAAAGGTCTCGTCGGCGCCGAAAGTTTCAAAGTCAACAGCATAACCCAGCGGCCCGAACACCCGGCCGAGCATATCCGTGTCACCCCGGCAGGGAAGCATGGCAATACGGGCGGACAAATCCAGGCGGGCGTCGGCCAGCGCCTGATGCGTATCGCTTCGCCCGCCCATGGCGGAGCCGAATAGTCTGGAAATGGCCACGCTCGTGAACGACGAAGACACATAAGGCCGGTCATTGACATAATCGAACAACCCGCCCTGCGCGCCCGCCTTTCCGCGGGCAAGGTCGACCGGATCGATTTCCAGCAGGAGCGCCAAGGTCGTCCGCCGCGCCGAAACTTCCGGATAAAAGATATGGGCCTTCCCGTAACTCAAATGGAAAACCTGCAACCTTGCCGGGTTCTTGCGGAACAAAAAACCAATGTCCTGGGTATTTTCGCCGGAATAGGTGATGGAGAGGAACATGATGGGAAAACTGGCATGGAATGAAAGCAACGACACAGCCGCTATGGTAACGCTTGTTTTTCCCGGCGTCTTCCCTTTATCTGGCCTTGTCTGTCCATCATATCCCGTTGTCAACAAACGCCATTCCGCGCGAAGCGCAACGCCGCTGGATCAGCTTCAAGGGGCGACAACTTCGCGTCGAAAAGGGGGAAGAAGGAGCGGAACGCCTGTTTACTTTCCACCGCAAAGCAATCAGTGGCGCTGCGTGTCGGATAGAACACTCTGGGGATTGCCACGTCGTTTCGCTCTTCGCAATGACTGTACAGACCGAGGACATCGTTCCCGCATGTACGGCCATATCATCCCCAAAGGCTCAACCCATATTTTCCTCCTTTCCGATCCTGATGGAATGGTTTTTCATGTCGATCCGACCGATGCGGCTGCTATACCACCACAGGCTGTAACGGCCGTCCTCGATTTCCTCCCGGATACCGATGCTCTCGCGGCAAAACGCCTTGCCGATCCTGAAGGAATCGCCC
>JAIRLA010000223.1 GCA_031259795.1 Azoarcus sp. | reverse complement strand
CCCCCACCTCCTCACTACGAGTATCCCCCCACCTCGTCATTGCGAGGAGCGCAGCGACGTGGCAATCCAGTTCGTTCTATGCGGAGCGTAGCGACGCTGTTTTCTTGGCGGTGGGGGGGGACGGGCATTTCGTTCCTTTTTCCCCTTTTTTATCCAGCGGCGCTGCGCGCCGGGTGGAACGCGCTGGATTGCCACGTCGATTCGCTCCTCGCAATGACGAGTTCTTCCGGTGGACTTCCCTCCCCCGCTTGCGGGGGAGGGTGGCCCGTCAGGGCCGGGAGAGGGTTTCCTTTCATACGGAGCGCAGCGACGCTGTTTTCTTTGCGGCGGAGAGTGAACAGGCGTTCCCTTCCTTCACCCCCTTTTTAATCAGCGGCGCTGCGCGCCGTTTGGCACAAAGCCCTCTCCCGCCCTTCGGGCACCCTCCCCCGCAAGCGGGGGAGGGGAGTCCATTGGAAGAACTCGTCATTGCGAGGAGCGAATCGACGTGGCAATCCAGGTCGTTCTGTCCGGCGCGCAGCGCCGCTGTTTCAAAGTGTGCAGGTGTCTGGTTCCTGTCCTTGGAACCTGTTCATGATCCCGCGAGCGCGACCGCCAGGAAAGCCGTGTGCGGAACAGCGAGCAGGTTCCTACGGCACGGGCGGCGCCGTGTTTGTCGGGAAGACGTCCTCGTCTTGCGCGAAGCGCTTGCATGCGCGGTAAAAGTACAGCATTCGCATTCTGGCGGTGCGGCGCAGGAAACGGCTGCGCAGGCGAGCGCGGATGATGATGAGCGCGCCGATGGCGGCGAGGGCCGCGAGCAGCCATAAGGGGGTGTTTCCGAAAGGCGACTGACTGAATGCGAATCCACGAAGAAACAGGAAGAAGAGCAGCCCCAGGCAGATCTCCATGAGCGCGAAGCGGCCCCCATGCCTTTGCATGAGTCTGCGCAGCAGGCGGATCAGCCAGCTTGGCGCGGAGCGGTTTGCCTCGATATTGTCCAAGGCTTTTTCCAGCATGTCGCCGTGGGATTCCAGGGCGTCGATTTGCCCGCTCAGGCGGAGAAAGGGCGCGTCCGTATAACCGATCCCGCGGATGTTCTGGATGCGCTCGCGCAGCCTCGTCAGCATACCCCGCAAGCTGTAGATTTGTTCCGGCGCGGTATCGAGTTTTCCTTCCGCGCGCAGGAAAACTTGCAGGGCGTCGACCACCGTCGCGCGCAGTTCGACAATGTGCCGCAGGCGGTTTTCTTTCTCGATTTCGCGTCTTTTCCGCACCTCTCGCATCAGGTCGCGGACGATGCCGGCCATTTCCCTGGCGATGATGAGACGGGCGCTGCGTTCGGCGATCGTTTCCGTCCCGGCGGTCCGCGTCAGTTCCACGAACCATGGCGCCTCGTCGGCCAGTTCCGCCGCCGCGTTGCGGACGTCCTTTTCCAGGGCGTCCAGGAATGTCCCTCCGTCCAGCGCCAGGACGATGTATGGGTTCAGCATGATGGATGGCGGCAGCTCCACGAGATTGCGCGGGCCGTAGATAAGCGTATTGAAATGCACCACGCCGTTCCTTCCGGCAATGGCTTTTTGCGCCCAGTCGCCGCCGGTTTTTTGCGCCGCCTCCCCGATCCGGTGAATCGCCAGCAGGGTCTGGCGCCAGTTTTCGCCCAACGCGCCCAGTTCCGCGTGCCTGGAAGCAAAAAAGGAACACACGCCGTTTTCATGCAGGTCAGCGAGCCGGGCGCGCGCCTCTTTCGCCTCCGGCGCGTTCGCGCAAGCCTGGCGGGCGCATGCGGCAATTCCCTGTACATGCAATGGACGCCCCCGCCAGCAGGGCGGCAAATCCGGCGCGGCGGCGTACAGGAAGCGCAAGAATTTGCGCTCGGCGCTCTCGCGGCCGCCGAGGATGTCGTGGATGTCGCGCAACAGATTGAAATCGCATAGTTCCTCCTTGATCCAGAGCTGGATCAGGCCGCTTTCGAGATCGCGCACGCCCTGTTGCCATGCTTCGGGGCCGGCCGCGTAGAGCGCGGCCAGCTCTTCGATATTGCGGGCTTCTTTCTTCCCCAGGCGAAATGGCCGCGCCAGAGCGGCATTGCTCTCCACCGGCATCGGCAGGGCGGAATCGTCTCGCAGCCAGCGGGCGACTTCTTCCGCGCCCCAGCGCCGTCCCGGATCGCGCAGCAAGAGTCCCCGGCAGAGTTTTTCCATGCGGGGAAACATGATTCCGGCAACGGCGACCGGGCGGGTGGCCAGATGGTGGTTGATGACCTGTTCCGAAAGACCGTCGAAGGGATGTTTGCCGGAAGCCGCCTCCAGCAGGATCATGCCGACCGACCACCAATCGGCTTTGGCGTCCAGCACGCCGGTCAGCGCCTCGGGCGCGGCGTACTTGACGGTGCGGGCGTTGTCGGTGAAAAGGCGCGTGCCCTCGAAAAGCGCGGCGATGCCGAAATCGGTCAGCGCCAGGCGGAGCGGCGAGGTTTCCTTTATCAGGACATTTTCGGGCTTCAAGTCCCGGTGCAGGATGTTGCGCGCGTGCAGTTCGCGCACGCCGGCGGAAAGCTCTTCCGCCAGCCGCGCGAGCAATGTCCAGTCGATGAGCCGGCCCAGGGCCGGAGCATCAAATTTTGCGTAATTGCAGGGCGGTAGCCAGATAATCCGGATTGTACGCAGCGGTTTTGAGTTTTCCGGGCGGGCTGATGGAATGGAAGGTGTCGGCGCGGAGGCGATTCAAGGCGAAACAGCGCAAGACAAGAGAAATTCTGTGCAGCGTCCCGCAGGTCAAGCCATGGAATACCCTCAAAAAATCATCAATGTACAACAAGGACTTGTAGCGATTGCCGAAGTCGGGTCTCCTTCCCCTTTTTTGGGGAGCGAGCGAT
>JAIRLA010000200.1 GCA_031259795.1 Azoarcus sp. | reverse complement strand
CTGGCGCGCGCGCAGGTGCTGCAACAGGCGGGGGTCGCCATGCTGTCGCAGGCCAACGCCTTGCCGCAGAACGTCTTGTCGCTGCTGCGATAACGGCGCTCTTTGGAAAGACAAAGCCCAAAGGATTGCCCTCTTCCGCTCGGGCGGGGGAGGGCGTCTTTTCATACGGAGCGCAGCGCCGCCGATGTTTCATCGCGGCGGGAAAAAGACGGGCGTTCCATTTGAAGCCGCTGCCTGATCCGGAGAAACCCGGAGCGCCCTCGAAACAGCTTCTCAGGAAACGGGCAGGGGAAAGGCGGACAGGATGCGCTGGCGCAGGATGTCGCGGTATTCGCCCGGGTCTTTCACCAGCACCATCTCGCCCGCGCGCGGCAAATGGCGGTCGGCGGCGCGCGAGAGCCAGAAGCGCAGCGCCGCCGCGCGCAGCAGCGCCGGCCAGGCGGCGCGTTCCGCCGCGGTAAACGGGCGCGCGGCATGATAGGCGGCAAGCAGCGCCTGCGCGCGCGGCGCGTCGAGCATGCCGCCGGGGGCGCCGCACCAGTCGTTCGCGGCGATGGCGACATCAAGGAGCAGGGCATCATGACCGGCGAAATAAAAGTCGAGCACGCCGCCGATGAATTCGCCCGTCCACAGCACATTGTCGCGGAAGAGATCGGCGTGGATCGCGCCGACAGGCAGCGCCGCCAGATCGGCCTGCTCCTGGAAACGCAACTCGGCGTCGAGCAGGGCCGCCTCGTCGGCGGGCAGGCGGGGACGCAGCAGGGCGGCGGTTCGCGCGCGCCATTGCGGGCCGCGCGGATTGGCCTGCCGCCGCCCGTAAGAGCGTCCGGCCAGATGCACAGCGGCGAGCATCGCCCCGACGCGGGCGCACTGCGCTGGCGAAGGGTTCATCTCCGAGACGCCGGGCAGGCGCGACACCAGCACCGCCGGTTTTCCCGCCAGCATGCCCAGGTATTCGTTGTCGCGGTTGGCGATCGGCGCGGGGGCGGGCAGGCCGTGGCGGGCCAGGTGGGCCATCAGGTGCAGGTAATAAGGCAGTTCGGCGCGGGCGATATCCTCGAAGAGCGTCAGCACGTAGCGCCCGAGCGTGGTGGTGATGAAGAAATTACTGTTCTGCACTCCGGCGGCGATGCCCGCGCAACCGGTCAGCCGCCCGATGGCGTAGCCCTCCACCCAGCGCGCCAGCGCCTCTTCGCCGGGCAGGGTGAAGACAGACACGCGCGCGCCCGCTTCGCCGGCCTACCAGGTGGTGACGATCCAGGAAGGCGCCGTCAATGAAGGCGCGGCATTGTCGCGCACCATCCGGCCCTTGCCCTCGCGGTCGACCAGATAGTAGGGCGCGCCGCGCCGTGGCGCGACCTTGACCATGTAGAGCCTGTTGCGCAAGCGGTACTCGGAGATGACGTCCTCGCCGCGCTGGATGACGGTGACGGTGGGGATTTCTTCCTCCAGCGCTTCGAGCGCGGGCGGCTCCTGGGCGGCCAGCATCGGCGCGGACAGCAGCGCGGCGCAGAAAAGGGCGGAAGCGGGCAGGGATGGGCGCATGGCGTTGTTCTCCGTCGGAGCCATTCGGGGGCCGGGAGCGGCTGGCTTGCAATATAAGCCATTTCCCGGGGAACCCGGGATATTTCCCGAGGCGTCCAGGCCGGGGACGGGCGTTTCGTTCTTTCTTCCCCTTTTTTGTCCAGCGGCGCTGCGCGCCGGTTGGAACGCGCTGGATTGCCACGTCGATGCGGCGGCCCAAGGCGGGCCTATTGGACTGGATTCTCGCTCAAACTCTCTGAATGGCCGTGTCGCCCGGTTCCAGTTCCGGCTCCGGCCCCAGGCTGTGGGAACTGGCCTTGGCGGCGCCGATGCCGGTTTCCGAGCGCACTTTCTGGTCGTCGAAAAGCGCCCGCTCCTGCTTGGCTTGCGCGCTGTTGTCGAGGATCGAGGCCAGCCAGATGACGGCGAAGGCCAGCGGCATGGAGAAGATCGCCGGCGAGGCGTAGGGGAATGGCGCGCTGCCCGCCGGATTGCCGAAGGTGTCGACCCAGACCGCGTCGGAGAGCACGGTCAGGACGAGCGCGGAGGCCAGGCCGGCAAAGCCGCCGGCGCAGGCGCCGCGCGTGGTGCAGTCTCTCCACAGGATCGACAGGAACAGCGCGGGGAAGTTGGCCGAGGCGGCAATGGCGAAGGCGAGCGAGACCATGAAGGCGACGTTTTGTTTCTCGAAGGCGATGCCGAGGAAGATCGCCAGGATGCCGAGCGCGACGGTGGTGATGCGCGAGACGCGGAATTCGTCCTGCGGCGAGGCTTTGCCCTTCTTGATCGCGGTCGCGTAGAGGTCGTGCGACACGGCGGAAGCGCCCGAGAGCGCCAGCCCCGAGACCACCGCGAGAATGGTGGCGAAGGCGACCGCCGACATGAAACCGAGGAAAAGGTTGCCGCCCACGGCGTTGGCCAGGTGTACCGCCGCCATGTTGAGACCGCCGAGCAGGTTGCCGTCCGCATCGAGGAAGGCCGGGTTCCGGCTGACGAAGACGATCGCGCCGAAGCCGATGATGAAGGTCAGTACGTAGAAATAGCCCGTCCAGGTGGTCGCCCAGAACACGCTCTTGCGGGCTTCCCGGGCGTCGGGCACGGTGAAGAAGCGCATCAGGATGTGCGGCAGCCCCGCCGTGCCGAACATCAGCGCCATTCCGAAGGAGATCGCCGACACGGGGTCTTTGATGAAGCCGCCCGGCCCCATGATCGCGGGGCCGCCCTTGATGTCCACCGCCGCGGAAAACAGCGTCTCGATGCTGAAGCCATGCGCCATCATCACCATGAAGGCCATGAAGCTCGCCCCGGCAAGCAGCATGACCGCCTTGG
This sequence comes from Azoarcus sp., assembly GCA_031259795.1. Taxonomy (GTDB): domain Bacteria; phylum Pseudomonadota; class Gammaproteobacteria; order Burkholderiales; family Rhodocyclaceae; genus WRNU01. The sequence continues at coordinate 12,661 of JAIRLA010000200.1, read as the reverse complement.
TGATCTGCACCCAGGTGGTCGCCGTCATGCCGCCGAACAGCACATAGGCCATCATCAGGACGCCGACGATCACCACCGCGTAGACATAATCGAGGCCGAACAGCAGCTTGATGAGCTGGCCCGCGCCGACCATCTGCGCGATCAGGTAGAAAGCGACCACCACCAGCGTGCCGGCGGCGGCGAAGATGCGTATCGGCGTCTGGCGGAAGCGGTAGGCGAGCACGTCGGCGAAGGTGAAGCGCCCGAGGTTGCGCAGGCGTTCGGCGAGCAGGAAGGTGAGGAAGGGCCAGCCGACGAGAAAGCCGAGCGAATAGATCAGGCCGTCGAAGCCGCTCACCATCACCGCCGCCGAAATGCCGAGGAAGGAGGCCGCGGACATGTAGTCTCCCGCGATGGCCAGGCCATTCTGGAAGCCGGTGATGCCGCCGCCCGCGGTATAGAAATCCGCCACGGAACGGGTGCGCGCGGCGGCCCATTTGGTGATCCACAGCGTCAGGCCGACGAAGAGCGCGAACATGATGATGGCCGTCCAGTTGGTCGGTTGCTTCGCGGTCTCGCCGATGACTTCCGCCGCGCGGGCATGCGCCGGCAGCGCCGCGAGCGCGAGGCAGGCGGCGAGGTTGCGGGGGATGGAAAAACGTTCGGCGCGCTTCATGCCCGCGCCTCCCCGGCCACGATCCTGTCGATGATGGCATCGTATTCCGTGTTGGCGCGATGCACATAGATGCCGGTCATGGCGATCGAGAGAAGGATGATGCCGAATCCCGCCGGAATCCCCCACGAAGTCGCCATGCCTTCCCCGATGGGGGTGGACAGCAATGGCTTGTTGAAAGCGACGATCATGATGAAGCCGTAATACACGATGCAAAGTATCAGCGTCAGCCACCAGCCGAAAGCGTTGCGTTCCCACACCAACGACTGGTAGTCCGCGTTGGCCATGATGCGCAGAGACGATTTTGTCGCCATGACGATCCCCCTTTCTCTCTATGGTTCATGAATGGCGGCCATGTCCATGATTCGTTTTTTCCGCCAGCGTGCGTAAATAGCCTTTCATGAATTCGCCCATGGCACAATCCGGCAATTTGTATCAATTGATGATGCCGAAGCAATTCCAGATCGGGCAGGGCGGCCGCAATGAACCGGCGGCCGATTATTTGTCCCGGGAAAGCGGCGGGCGGAAGCGCTCTTCCAGCGCCAAATGCATCATGGCCGCCGTAATGGCGTCATTCATCGCGTCGTGCCGGGGCAGGGCGGGAATTGCCAGGCGGCGGATCATCGTCTCCCAGCGCAAGTCGATATAAGCGCCGGGATACAGGCGCTGCCGCCAATTGTAATAACGCGAGGAAAGCTCCCGCTTCCGGTTCGGCAACGCCGCGCCGAGCAGCGGCTTCAGGTATTTGTTCAATACCGCGACATCGTATTCCAGATAGTAGCCGAGCAGCGTCCGCCCGCCGATGAAATCCAGCAGCGCCCGCAGCGCCTCTTCCGGCGCCGCGCCCCCGCGCACGTCCGCCGGGCGCAGGCCATGGATGCGGACATTGTCGCTGTCCGGCGCGCTCCCGGGCCGCACGATGGCCTGGAAAGCCGTGCTGGCGGCGATTCGCCTGCCATCGATTTTCACCGCCGCGATCGCCAGCAATTCCGCCTGTTTCACATCGAGCGAAGTCGTCTCGCAGTCGATGCTGACGATCTGCCCGTCGTCCTGGTCGAAAAGCGCCCGGTACGCCGGGCGGATGCGGCGCTTGCGCAGCGCGGCAAAAAGGCTTTCGCGCATGGTCAGAATCGTCCGAGTTGGTAATGCCTGCTTACAAATGTTTTGAATTTGCGGGCGATCGCCAGCGATTCCCTGAGCGAATCGCGTTCGAGAGACGACAGGGCGCCGCTGTCGACGACGTTGTCGGCCTCTTTTCCCCAGCGCCGCGCGCCAAGGCCGCCATCGAGCCGCAGCTTCATCATGAACGCCAGCGCGCCGGCGAGATCGTCGGCAAAAACGCGCTCGATCACCCCGGCGGCGGCCAGCGCTTCCAGACGCGCGAAAGTGTTGACGGGCATGATTCCGGCCTCCAGCGCCAGGACGCGGACGCCGTGCACGATCGGGAAAATGCCGCCTTTCTTGATGTCGAAACGCGCCTCGCCATGACGGTGCAACAGTTGCCGCCAGAAATGGTTTTCGGCCTGGAGATGATCGAACTGCGAAATCGCCCGGGCGAGCCAGCCGAGCCATTGCCGTTCGCCTTGCGCGCACCCGGACAAATATCGCCGGCAGGCATCGAAGCGCGCCCTCCCGCCCGCCACCGTTTCCGCGTCCAGCCAGGCGGCCAGATGCATCCATGTATCCTTGTCCGGCGAATAGACCCAGCGCGCGATGCGCTCCTGCCAATCCCTCACCGTGCCGCGCCATGCCGGCTGGTTCGCCATGATGCCGCCGCCGCAGGGCGGATAACCGATCCTCAGCAATCCGTCGCAGAACGCCGCCGCCGCCTTTTCCACGGCGGCGGGATCGAGCGCGCCGGAAAAAATCAGCGCGTTGTCCTGATCGGTCTTCAAAATCTGTTCCCCGCGCCCGCCGGAACCGAGCGCCAGCAGCGTGCACCCCGCGGCCACTTCCGGCGGCGCGCAAAGCTGCCACAAGCGCTCCATCAGACGCATGTCGAGCGCCTGGACGAGGCGCGCCAATTGCGGCGTTTTCATCCCGGTCGCGTTCAAGGTGGCGATGGCCGTGTCGATACCGCTGCCCGCCTCGATCAATCCATCCAGATCGGCGGCCTGCTCGATCTGTTTCGACACCAGATGCGAATGGCTGGAAAAGAACGACAACAGATCTATTTGCGGCAATACGCCTGTTGGCTTGCCTTTTTTCGTGACCACCACGCGCTGGATGTTATGTCGCGTCATCAAAAGCAACGCGGAAAAAACATGCTCATCCTCATCGCAACAATACAGCCTGTAATGCGAGCGTGCGCCGATTGGCGAATCGCGCGGGACGGCATCGGCGATGGCATCGCAAAAATTGCTCATCGTGAAAATCCCCACCCGCTCGCCATCGAGCACGAGCACGGCGCGGCAATGATTTTCCCGCATGGCCCGCGCCGCCAGCGCGATGGACGATGACGCATCCAGGAAAACCGGCGTCCGCGCGCCCACATCGCGGATCGCCGTGGTAAACATATTCCGCCATTCCCCCTGTCCGCCGCCGCGCGCCGACGCACCGGGCTTTTCCGAAATACGGGCGAAAAAATACGCACCGAATTCCGGGCTATCCTCCGCCGCCGCCAGCACGGCCCGGCGCGGCAACGCATAAAGCAAAGTCTCCTCGTGCGCCACGAAGCGGTTCTCGACCCGCCCCGTCAGCAACGAGCGCGAATCGAAAATATCCTCCTCCCGATAAACCCCCGTCACCTCACCGGCGTCCATTTCCCCGACGATCCCCTTGAGCACCAGATAAAGCGCATCCACTTTCCGTTCCGGCGCAAGGATTTCTTCACCGCCGCCAAAAAAGAGAAGATCGGCCTTTTCCGTCAAATTCTCCTTTTGCGCCGCAGTCAATCCATTGAACGGGGGAAAATACAAATCGAACCGTCCTGCGGCCATGGTGGTCTCCTCCCATTACCGGGCAATAGTGTTTATCGCCTCACTCTACGCGAACACAATTCCTGAATCCAGATTCCGGCGATTATCGTGAGAGGGAATTTGTAAGCATTTGTTCGGCGGGTATCTTCTTGGCGGGGGAGGGGAATCCGTTGGAAGAACTCGTCATTGCGAAAGCCGCCTCCCACTTCGTCATTGCGAGGAGCGCGAGCGACCTGGCAATCCAGTGCGTACCATGCGGAGCGCAGCGACGCTGATTTCTTGGCGGTGGGGTGGACGGGCGTTTCGTTTCTCTTTCCCCTTTTTTATTCAGCGGCGCTGCGCGCCGGATGGTTGGAAGCCCTCTCCCGGCCTTCGGCCACCCTCCCCCGCAAGCGGGGGAGGGAAGGTCTGTCGGAGGAACTCGTCATCGCGAAAGCCTCCCGCCCTCCGTCATTGCGAAAGTCTCCCCCCCTCGTCATTGCGAGAAGCGCATCGACGTGGCAATCCATGCGGCGCTTCAAGGCGGGCCTATTGGAATAGGTTCCAAGTAAAACTGAAAGTAGAATAACCGCCTCCCGGCTGGCCGCGCCGCCGCCGGTTCATCCTGAAACTTGTCATATTCCGGGAAAGCTCCCTCATGTTCGAACATTTGCGCGAAGACCTGGCCAGCGTGCGCGAGCGCGATCCGGCGGCACGATCGACCTGGGAAGTGCTCACCTGCTACGCCGGCGTGCATGCGCTGATCTTCCATCGTCTCGCGCATGCGGCGTGGCGGCGGCGTCTGCACTGGCTCGGGCGTTTCATCAGCTACATCGGGCGCTTCTTCACCGGCATCGAAATCCACCCGGCGGCGGTGATCGGACGGCGGGTCTTCATCGACCATGGCACTGGCGTAGTGATCGGCGAAACCGCCGTCGTGGGCGACGACTGCACCATCTATCAGGGCGTCACGCTCGGCGGCACCACGCTCTACCGCAACACCAAGCGCCATCCAACCCTGGGCCGGGGCGTGGTTGTCGGCGCCGGCGCCCAGATACTGGGCGGCTTCGAGATCGGCGATGGCGCGAAGATCGGCTCCAACGCCGTCGTCCTCAAGCCCGTGCCCGCGGGCGCGACGGCAGTCGGCAACCCCGCGCACATCCTCGCCTCCGAGCGCGCCGCCGATTCCGGTCAAACCGCCGAAGCGCCCGGCAGTTTCTCGGCCTATGGCGTCACCGGCGACGCGGCGGACCCGCTCGCCCGCGCCCTGCACGGCTTGCTCGATCATGCCGCCGACACCGACCGCCGCTTCCAGATCCTCGTCGAGCGCCTCGCCGCGGCGGGGATCGAACTCGATCCGGCGCTCAGGACGAAGGACGGTTTCGATGCCGGGGAATTGTCGAAGATGGTGGATTGAGAGCGGCAAAGCGCGCCGCGAAGAATTGCGCGCCCGCCTGGCGGGTAGCCGAAGGCCGAGAGAAAGAGCGAGCTTCGTTCCTGAACCGCCGCATCGCCCGCGCCCCGCGCGATGACGAATTCCTCAAACAGATCTGACCCCCGATCCCCGAAAGCGGCTGTTGTCAGTCCGCCGCGACCCGCGCGCCTTCCTTGATGGTGATTTTCTTGTTCGTGCCGGGGCGGCGGAAGTCCACGGGCACGGATTCCTGCACGACTTCCCCTCCCGGTCTGACGGCGGCTCGCCGGACATCGAAATGCAGATGCGGGCCGTAGGAGTAGCCGGTGTTGCCGGAATGGGCGATCACTTCTCCGGCGCGGACTTTTTGTCCGGGGCGCACCAACGCTTTGCGCGGCGCGAGGTGTACGTAGTGGGCGATGGTGTGGTCGGAATGCATGATGGCGACGAAATTGGCCTTGTCGGCAAGGGCCGGGTCGGGGCGGCCTTCGGTGAATTCGTCTTTCACGGCGATCACGACTCCCGCGCGCGCGGCGGCAATGGCCGTGCCCGTGGGCATGGCGAAATCAATGGCGTGGCGGTTGTAGGTTTCGGTGTGGGTGACGGGAACGCCATCGGGCGCCTGGGAAACCTGGGCCTGGACGCCCTTGGCGAAAGGCAGGCGGTAGGGATGATCCTTGTCGGGCGGGGTGAAGGCGTCGCCGATATTGTGGAAATGGCTGTAGCGGAAGCGGATGGGTTCCCAGCGCTTCAGCGGCGAGAGCAGGGCCAGCGGTTGGGACGATTTCGGTTCGACGACGGCTGCCAGCGGCAGGATTTTGTCGGACTGGAAATTGTCGCCGCTCACTTTGATGAAGACGGTCACCACCGCCGGCCCGTCATTGACGGCGGTGATCTGGATGCCTTTCCGGGATTGGCTCTGTTCGACCCGGAACGGATATTCGCCCGCGTCCGCGCTCGCGGGCTGGGCAAGCGCGCGCGGGCAAGAGAGCAGGGCCAGCAGCAAAAGAAGGACTTTTTTCATCGCGGACGACTCCTTTTCCCGCCATGGCGTTCATGGCGTCTCGCACAGGCAATGCGCGTAAATGTGGCGCGGATCGTTCCAGAGCGTCAGGGACTTGAGATCGGCGGTCAGTTGTTCGACGGCGCGGCTGGCCGGGGACGGGGCGAGGGCATCGTCATGGGCGGAGGCCGAGAGGAGCTGGCGCATGAGCATGCGCAGGGGCGGTACGTGGGGCGTGGGCCAGACGACGCGGTATTGGTCGAGGTTGGCGCGCTTGGCGGCGGCCTCCAGCGCGGCGCCGATTCCGCCGATGTGATCGACGAGACCGGCTTCGGCGGCCTGCGCGCCGCTCCATACCCGGCCCCGGGCGATGCGGTCGACTTCTTCCGGTTTCATCTTGCGCGCCTTGGCGACGATATCGAGGAAGCGCTTGTAGCCGTGCTCGATCCCCAGTTGCAGGGTTTCGGCGGCTTCGGGGTCGAGCGGGCGGCGCGGATCGAACGCGCCGGCCAGCGGCGCGGTGGCGACGCCATCGACGGTCAGTCCCAGTTTGCCGAACGGTTCGGAAAACTCGGGGAACAGGGCGAAGATGCCGATCGAGCCGGTGATCGTGGAGGGTTCGGCGAAAATTTCGTCGGCGCCGGTGGCGATCCAGTAGCCGCCGGAGGCCGCCAGCGAACTCATCGAAGCAATGACCGGCTTGCCGGCCTGCCGGGTGAGTTCGAGTTCGTGGCGGATGATCTCGGAGGCCCAGGCGCTGCCGCCGGGGCTGTCGATGCGGATGACTATTGCATCGACGCGCGGGTTTTCGCGCGCCTCGCGGATCAGGCGGGCGAAGCTGTCGCCGCCGGTGACGCCGGGCGGCTGTTCGCCATCGGCGATAGTGCCCTGCGCGACCAGTACGGCGATGTTCCTGGCTGCGGCGGGGCGCTTGTGACGGATCGCGGCGAGGTAGGCGTCGGCGCCGATGTGACGGAAATCCTGCCCGGCGCTGGCGTCGCCGAGGCGTTCCTTGATGCGTGCGCGCCATTGTTCGCGGGTGGAGAAGCGGTCGATGAGTCCGGCGCTTTGCGCGGCCTGGCTGGCATTGCCGGCGGCGGCCTTGAGCGCGTCGAGGTAATGGAGGACGTAGCTGTCGAGTTTTTCCGGCGGCAGTTTGCGCGCGGCGGCAATCTCCGCGCGGACGCGGGTCCACAGGCCGTCGAGCAGCGAGCGGGTCGCCTCGCGGTCTTCGTCCGACATATCGCTGCGGGTAAACGGCTCCGCGAAGGATTTATATTCGCCGACGCGGAAGACATGCACCTTGATGCCGAGCTTGTCGAAGGCGTTGCGGAAATAGGTGGAAAAGCGCGCCAGTCCGGGCAAAAGCACGATGCCATCGGGCGCGAGGTGGACTTCGTCGGCGATCGAGGCGAGGTAATACTGCCCTTGCATGAACTTCTCGCCGCGCGCCAGCACCGGCTTGCCGGAAGCCTTGAAATCGGCGATGGCGGCGCGCAGTTCGCCGAGCTTGGACAGGCCGGCGGCGTCGATCTCGTCGGTTTCGAGCACGAGCAGCTTGATGCGCGCGTCGTCGCGGGCGGCGCGCACGGCGTCGAGCAGGCTGGCGAGGGCCGTTTGCGGGCTTTCCTGCCCGCCGCTGGCGAGGAAAGCGAAGGAAGGGTCGAAGGTGGTCTGTTCGACCAGTTCGCCCGTCGGATGCACGATCAGCGCCGCGCCGTCGGGCACGGTCGGCCCTGGGCGCAGGAGGACGGCAATGACCATCGCGACCATGGCCAGCAGCATGAAATTGACGGCGAAGCGGCGCACACTGTCGATCACGCCCCACAGGGCGCGGAAGATTTTGAGTAATTTGCCCATCATGGAAGGTTCCTTTTATTCCCTTGCTTTTCGTGTTTCGTTCATGGCTTGCGCCGGAAAACCAGATCCCACACCTCATGTCCGAGGCGAAGACCGCGATGTTCGAACTTGGTGAGCGGGCGGTACGCGGGCCGGGGGGCGAAGCCCGCGGCAACGGTATTTTCCAGCACGCTCGAAGATAGCGCATCGAGCATCCACACCGCATAGTCCTCCCAATCGGTGGCGCAATGCAGGCAGGCGCCGGGAGCGAGCCGGCGCGCGGCGAGCGCGATGAAACCGGGCTGGACCAGGCGGCGCTTGTGGTGCCGCGCCTTGCGCCATGGGTCGGGAAAGAACACATGTATCCCGGCGAGCGCGTCATCGGCGATCATGTCGCGCAGCACTTCGAGCGCGTCATGCTGGATGATGCGCAGGTTGCCGAGACCGTTTTCGGCGGCCAGCTTGCACAGCGCCCCCACGCCGGGGCCATGCACTTCGATGCCGAGGTAATCGTTTTCGGGATGCGCGGCGGCAATGCGCGCCGTGGTTTCTCCCATGCCGAAGCCGATTTCGAGAATCTTCGGCGCCTCGCGCCCGAACGCGGCGGCCAGGTCGAGCGTTTCGGGGCGGTACGCGATGCCGATTTTCGGCATCATTTCGTCGTACCAGCGCCGTTGCGCGGACGACATGCGCCCCTGCCGCAACACGAAGCTGCGGATCGAAGCGCTGGAAAAGCGATGCGGCGCGGGCGCGGCTTCCTCGCCGCCACGGCGTGCATGCATCACGGAGGCCGCTTCGTTCATGGCGCACATGAGCCGATCAACCCCGCCGCCGGCGAACTGGGGTCGGCGACATACGTCTTTTTCGGCATCCGCCCCGCCAGATAGGCTTCGCGTCCGGCTTCGACGGCTTTTCGCATCGCCCCGGCCATCCGCACCGGATCGCGCGCATGTGCGATCGCGGTGTTCATCAACACGCCGTCGCACCCCAGTTCCATGGCGATCGCGGCGTCCGAGGCGGTGCCGACCCCGGCATCAACGATGACCGGAACCTCGATCCGCTCGACGATGAGGGAAAGATTCCACGGATTGAGAATGCCCATGCCCGAGCCGATGAGCGAAGCCAGCGGCATGATCGCCGCGCAGCCCAGGTCTTCGAGCATCCTGGCCTGGATCGGATCATCGGCGCAATAGACCATGACCTCGAACCCCTCCTTGACCAAGGTTCCGGCGGCTTTCAGGGTCTCGGGCATGTTCGGATAAAGCGAAGCGGCGTCGCCCAATACTTCGAGCTTGACGAGCGCATGGCCGCCGAGCAGTTCGCGCGCCAGCCGCAAGGTGCGCACCGCCTCATCGGCGGTGAAACACCCGGCGGTGTTGGGCAGGATCGTGAAGCGCTCCGGCGGCAGCGCATCGAGCAGATTGGCTTCGCCCGCATGCTGGCCGATATTGGCGCGGCGGATCGCTACGGTGACGATTTCCGCCCCGCTGGCTTCGAGCGCCGCCCGCGTCTGGGCGAAATCCCTGTATTTGCCCGTACCGGCCAGCAGGCGGGAAGCGTAAGGCTTGCCGGCGATCGTCAAAAAATCGTTCATGTCATGCCCGAAAGAACAAAAACAACCAAAGCGAAGGAACGAAACAGAAAGCGTGAAAAATCAGCCGCCGCCCACGGCGGCGACGATCTCCAGTACATCGCCCTCGGCGAGCGCCGTATCGCCATGGCGCGCGCGCGGCACGATCTCGCCATTGCGCTCGACCGCCAGACGCTTGTCCGCCAGCCCCTGTGCTTCAAGCAAGGCCAGCACGGTGAGGCCGTCCGCCAGGACTTCGGGCCGGCCATTGACAGTGACATGGATCATGCGAAAAGCGGAACAGGATGCGGGAGCGGCAGATTCTAGCAGTTGTCCCGCGCGCGCGGATGGCGCGTTTTCCCGTTCCGCGCGGGACATGCCATGACGGCGGCGATCATGCCGCGCTTTTACCGTGTCTTCGATCCGCCTTCGACCGAAACGAGCAGGTCGCTTTCAAAAATATCTTGCGGCGAGACGACCGGCTCCTCCAGCGGAATGTTTTCCCCATAGCGTTCGCGCAGTTCTTTCCGCACGGCCGGGTGCGTCAGATCGAAATCGCCGAGCCGCCGGATTTTTCCCACTTTCAACCCCAGGGCGCGGGAATAGATCTTGTAGACGAGTTCGGAGCAATAAATACGCTCATCGCTCCATCCGAAGGTGAAATCATAGGGTTTCCCCTTGAAGGTTTCCCCGACCTTCCTGATTTTATCCATCGCTTCCGCCGTCAAGAGGGTATTGGCGTTCTTCAGTCTCCTGAGCGCATAACGGCCGCCCTTGCCAAGCGCGATCCATTCTTGCAACGGCAGATAGCGCACAGGCCCAACGGCCTCGTAAACATAAAGTCTGTTCCCGACCTTCACGACGATGCCGCAGTGGGAATAGCGGGAGCGCGTGGCCAATTCAATTGCCTTGCTCTGCGAAGAGGAGGAGGACTGGAAAATAATGTCGCCCTCCCGGAACCCGGCGGCATCGAAACGCCCGCCCGCCTGCGCGAAAGCCGGAGCAACGCTCGCCAGGATGACAACCATGATCGCGCTCGCCAGGTTCCGGCGGGAAGAATATAGATATCGTAGATATCGCATGTACCGTCCTCCTTGGATGGCGCCCGGCGCAATCATTGGCAGGCCCGCGTCAGTTTTCCAGTTTGCCGCGCAGGGTCGCGCGCAGCAGCACGTAGCCCACCGGCGCCATCGCCACAGCGGTGACGAAACCCGCCCAGCCGTCGGAGAGGCCGAGCCAGCGCAGCGAGGTCAGCATTCCCAGGCTGATGGCGAAACGCAGCAGGTAGATCGCCGGAAAGGTCACGAGATGGCGGCGCAACGCCTCGACCCGGAAGACGTAGCGGCGATGCACGCAATAGCCGAAGGCGGTGCCGAAAACGAACGATATCGTCCACGCCAGATTCGGCCCGGCAAAGAGCAGCGCGAGCAGGTAGACGCCATGCGCGGCAAGCGTCACCAAGCCGCCGCCGGCAAGAAAACGCAGAGGTTCGGCCAGCCGCTGTTTCCATGACCACGACTGTCGTTGCAGGGCCTGCGTCATGAACCGTTTCCTCCGCTCCGGGCGGATGGCGCATGGCGCGGGTGATGACGCAAGCCGGCGCGGTGCAGCATGCCCTGCGCCGCGACCCGCAGGACGCCCAGCCCGTAGGTGATCGAGCGGCGGAAATTGATCGAACTCGCCTCGGGGAAATACTTGGTCGGGCAGGACAATTCCCCCACCCGGAAACCGCCGACGATGATCTGGGCGAGAAACTCGTTGTCGAAGACGAAATCGTCCGAATTGTCCTCGAACGGAATCGCCTCCAGCACCCGGCGATGGTAAGCGCGGTAGCCCGTGTGGTATTCGGAGAGTTTCGCGCCCAGCAGCCAGTTCTCGACCAGCGTGAGGGCGCGGTTGGCGACGTATTTCCACAGCGGCATACCGCCTTTCAGGGCGCCGCCGCCCACGATGCGCGAACCGAGCACCACATCATAGACATTGGAGGCGACCATGCCCGCCATCGCCGAAGCCAGCCGCGGCTCGTATTGATAATCGGGATGCACCATCACCACGATGTCCGCCCCCTGTTCGAGCGCGGCGCGGTAACAGGTTTTCTGGTTGCCGCCGTAGCCCTGGTTGGTGGCGTGGACGATGGTGCGGATGCCCAGCCCGCGGGCGAGATCGGCGGTGCCGTCGGTGCTGGCGTCATCGACGAGGATCACTTCGTCGATGACATCGAGCGGCAGCGCGCGCCAAGTGGCTTCCAACGTTTCGCCAGCGTGATAGGCCGGCAGGACGGCGATGATTTTCTGGTCGTGCAGCATTCGGGAAGGAACTTATCGAAATACCCAGCGTATTATGGCGCTTCTTGCCGGAAAGTAAAGGCTTTGCTATCATGGCGCGCTTATACTGAAAGCATGTACGGCGGGATTCGTTCGATGACGAAAGAAATGGTGGAAGAAAAACAGCGAACCCGTGCGTGGCGTGTGCTGGCGGTCTGTGTCTGTATCGTCGCCGTTCTGGGCTTTGCTTTCATCGTGCGCGCCAGCTATCCCGGTTATTTGCATGGCGACAATACATTCCAGTTGGCGCAAATCCGGGATGGCATATATTTCAACTGGCAGCCGCCATTCATCGCCGCGCTCTGGATCGGCCTGATGAAAATCTTTCCCGGCCCGGTCGGTATTCTCGTGCTCGACAACCTGCTGATCTGGGGCGCGCTGGCCGCCATTGCCCTTGGCGTTCGCCGCTGGGCGGGCGCGTGGTCGTTGCTGGTTTTCACGATTCCATTCATGCCCGGCATGCTCAATTTAATGGGACACGCGAATCGGGACATCCTGTTGACCGCGTGGACACTGGCCGCATTCGTGTGTGCGTTCTGGGCCAATGCCGAAAGTGTCGGCGGGAAAAAGCGGATCATATTGCAAATACTTGTCGGCGTATTTGCCATTATCGCTTTTCTGGTGCGCGCCAATGCGATTTTCGCGCTACTGCCCTTGCTTTTATATACTTATCACCGCTTGGGCTGGCGGCGCAACCTGCTTGCGTGCCTGATCATCGCGGGCGCAATGCCCGCGGCGCAAAGCGGCGTGGATCGTCTGATGAATGTTTTCGACGAACATCCGGGCGACAGTATCAAAACCTATCATTTGCTGGCTTTGTCTTATTTCGAGGGCAAGAATCTGTTTCCCGGAACATGGACGGAAGAGGAATCCCGCCACATCGTCGGGGGATGCTATTCGCCGAATCAATGGGAAATAGCGGCGCGCTGGCGGATGCGGGAATGCGGCATGCTTCATGAAAA
>JAIRLA010000064.1 GCA_031259795.1 Azoarcus sp. | reverse complement strand
CGGTCGGATACCCTTTTGCTGCGGACGGATACCCTTTTGCTGCGGACGGATACCCTTTTGCTGCGGACGGATACCCTTCTGCTGCGGACGGATACCCTTTTGCTGCGGACGGACTCCTTTCTGTTACGGACTGGCTTCCCTTTATCCAGCGTCGCTTCGCTCCGCATGGTTGCCTCCCCCCTCTCCCTGGCCCTCTCCCCCCTGCGGGGGGCGAGGGGAATCCTTTGGGCATGGGGAATTCTTTGGTCGGACGCGTCATTGCGAGGAGCGCAGCGACGTGGCAATCCAGTTCGTTTCATGCGGAGCGTAGCGACGCTGATTTCCCTGCGGTGGAAAGTGGACAAGCGCCCCGTTCCTTCTCCCCTCCCCTCCCCTTTTTTATCCAGCGGCGCTGCGCGCCGGATGGTACGAACTGGATTGCCGCGTCGCTTCGCTCCTCGCAATGACGAGGTGGGGGGGGATTTTCACAATGGTGGGGGGTGCGCAGCGCACGCTGTTTTCTTTGCGGTGGAAAGTGGACGGGCGTTCCCTTCCTTCGCCCCCTTTTTAATCAGCGGCGCTGCGCGCCGTTTGGTACGAAGCCCTCTCCCGGCCTTCGGCCACCCTCCCCCGCAAGCGGGGGAGGGAAGTGTCCATCGCAAGAACTCGTCATTGCGAAAGCCGCTTGCCGTCCCCTCCCCCGCTTGCGGGGGAGGGAAGGTCTATCGGAAGAACTCGCCATTGCAAAAGCCTCCCGCCCTCCGTCATTGCAAAAGCCCCTCCTCGCCATTGCGAAAGCCTCCCCCCACCTCGTCATTGCGAGGAGCGCAGCGACGTGGCAATCCAGTTTGTTCTATCCGGCGCGCAGCGCCGCTGGATAAAAAGGGGGGAGAAGGAACGGAACGCCTCTCCACTCCCTGCCGCAAAGAAAACAACGGCGCTATGCGCCGCTGCCGCCTAGGCTTGGGTAGTCCGTATACCCCTTCGCGCCGGAAGTGAAGAATGTCGCGCTGTCCGGGGTATTGAGCGGCGCGTGTTGGCGGAAGCGTTCGGGTAGATCCGGGTTGGCGAGGAAAGATGCGCCGAAGACGCAGGCGTCGGCGCGATTTTCGGCCAGCGCGGTTTCGGCCTTGACCTGATCCAGTCCGCCGCCCAATAGATAAGCGCCTGGAAAACGCGGACGCAAAAGCGCGTGGTAATCGGTTTCCGCGCCAAACTGGGTGACATGCAGATAGGCCAGGCCGAGAGGGCGCAATTGTTCGACCAGATAGGTATAGGTTTCCCGCGGCGCGGCATCCGTAATACTGTTGTAATTCATCTCCGGCGAAATCTTGATGCCGACACGATCGCCGCCCGCTTCGTCCGCCATCGCCGCCAGCGTTTCCAGTATGAAACGGGCGCGATTTTCGACGGAACCGCCATACTGGTCGTCGCGCCGGTTGCTGCCGGAAGAAAGGAATTGTTCAGGCAGATAACCGGAAGCCGCGTGCAATTCAACGCCATCGAATCCGGCGGCCAACGCCTGGCGGGTCGCGCGCCGGTATTCCCCGATGACGCCCGCGATCTCTTCCGTCCGCAGGGCGCGGGGCGTGACGTAATCCACCTGTCCGGCGGACGTCCAGGCCTGTCCTTCCGGTTTGATGGCGGACGGCGCCACCGGCGTGGCGCCATCCGGCAAGAGCGTTGGATGGGAGATGCGACCGCAGTGCATGATCTGCATGAATATTTTGCCGCCCTGCTCATGCACGGCGGCCGCGATGCGCCGCCACGCCGCGATTTGCGCTTCTGTCTCGATGCCCGGCGTGCGTACATAGCCCTTGCCCATCGCCGAGGGGAAAACGCCTTCGCTGATGATGAGTCCGGCGCTGGCGCGCTGGGCGTAGTAGGCGGCGACGAGATCGTCCGGCGCGCCCGTCTCGTCGATGGCGCGCGAGCGCGTCATCGGCGCCATGACAAAGCGGTTGCGCAGGAGGTGGCGTCCGACGGCGACGGGGGTAAACAATAATTGAGATTGAGACATGGTGAAATCCTCGAAAAAGAAGTCGAAGGGAGACGACTCGGCGGCATTATCGACCGCGGGGCGTCCAGGACAAACATGGTAAATTGGAAAACAATCTTCCATTGATCGTTTCAATCCGCGCTCGTGACCGGGCGAAACCGCACGGAAGAGCTTTACGCCTCCGCCGTACTTGATTCTTCCTCTGGCGGGGGATGTCTCCAACTGGAGCCGGTTCTTGATGAAATTGTTGAACGATATGGCCATTTTCGTGGAAGTCGCCAGGGCCAGGAGCTTTCGCGCCGCCGCCGAGGCGGCCGGAATGCCGGGTTCCACCTTGTCACGGCGGATCGGCGCGCTGGAGAAAGCCATTGGTTTGCGCCTGTTGCGCCGCACGACGCGCAAGATCGAATTGACGGAAGCCGGGCGGATTTATTTCGAGCGTTGCCAGCGCATCGTCGATGAGGCCAGACTCGCGCATGAGCAACTCGGCGAGATGCTCACCCGGCCCAGCGGCGTGCTGCGCGCCTCGCTGCCGGCGGATTTCGCCGTGACTTACCTTGCGCGGCTGATCGCCGAATTCGCCCGTCTTTATCCCGACATCACCTTCGATTTCGATTTTTCCCCGCGACAGGTCGATCTGGTGAGCGAGCCTTTCGACGTGGCGATTCGCATGGGTCGTCCGGAATCCGCCGGATCGCCCGGCATGGCGGCCCGCCCGGATATTTCCGGCAACGTACAACTGATCGCGCGTCCATTGGTTTCCCTCACGCCCCGCCTTTACGCCTCGCCGGAATATCTCGAACGCGCGGGCCAGCCCGGCGCGCCCGCCGATCTGGAGCGGCATGAGTGCCTGAACATCCGGAAAGCGGGCGCGTGGACGCTCTTCAACGGCGCGGAAACCGCCACGGTTCCGGTGAAGAGGCGCTTTACGCTCAACAGCGCGGGCATGATCCGGCGTCTGGCAACGCTCGGGATGGGAATCATCCTGATGCCGGAAGAAATCGTCGGCGATGACCTGCGCCAGGGGCGGCTGTGCCGCGTCATGCCCGAATGGCACGGCGGCGCACTGTCGGTCCATGCCCTCACCGAAACCCGCTTGCTGCCCGCGAAGACGCAATGCTTCATCACATTCTTGCGCGAACGCCTGACACAGACTCTGGCGGGAACGGGCGATTTCGCGTGATCGCCGGTTGCCATGCGGTCAAGTTTGCTTGGACGCGTTCGGATTGCACACGGCAAGGTACAATCCGGATTACAGGGATTACCGGAAATGAACGCCAACGGCGTAGCTCAATAGCATGAACAATATCGATTCGATCCGCCTGTTCTGGTTTGCACTGGCATTGTTGCCGCAAGGCGGCTTGTGGGGCGTGGCGCATCTCTGGCCGCAAGCCGAAGCCCCGGCGGAAGCGCGCGCTGTTGCCGCGCCGGTATCGGAATCCGCCGCGACGCAAACCGGCGCCGCCTGCG
>JAIRLA010000061.1 GCA_031259795.1 Azoarcus sp. | reverse complement strand
CGTCCTTGACAGCCTGGACATAAGCGCTGACGGCCGCGTCGATACTGGCGGCGTCCTGCATGAAATCGCGCACGAAACGCGCCGTCCTGCCGGGGAAAACGCCGAGCATGTCATGCATGACCAGCACTTGCCCGTCGCATCCGGGGCCGGCGCCGATGCCGATACTTGCCGTCGATGTCAGGCTGGCGGTGATCTCACTGGCGACTCCGGCAGGCAGCATCTCCATGACCAGCAAGGCGGCGCCGGCCTGCTCCAGCGCCAGCGCATCGGCCTTGAGGCGGGCCGCGCCGGCCTCTCCGCGTCCCTGGACACGGTAGCCGCCGAGCTGATGTACCGATTGCGGAGTCAGGCCGATGTGAGCGCATACCGGCACGCCGCGTTCGACGAGGAAACGCACGGTTTCGGCCATGTACGCCCCGCCTTCGAGCTTGACCATCTGCGCGCCGGCGGCCATCAGGCGGGCGGCGCTTCTCATGGCCTGGGCGGGGCCTTCCTGATAACTGCCGAATGGCAGATCGGCGAGAAGGAAGACGCGCCTTATCCCCCGGTTGACGCATTCGGTGTGGTAGACCATTTGTTCGAGAGTGACGGGCAAGGTGCTCGCCTGTCCCTGAATGGTATTGCCGAGCGAATCCCCGACCAGGATCGCATCGACGCCGCAGCGCTCGAACAGGGCGGCGAAGCTGGCGTCGTAGCAGGTGAGCATGGCGATCTTGCGGCCTTCGGCGCGCATCTTGCCCAGTTCGAAAAGCGTGACGGGTTTTTCGTCCCGGAGATAACTCATGGCGGCGCCTCCTCGATAAGAGCGCGAAGTTTCGGCCAAAGCGGCAAGATGTACAAGCGCGGACGGACGAAATGCCAGAAAGCGGACATCACGGACAGTCTCCCTCCGGGGCGGGCGAAAAGACGGCATACTGCCCCGGCGCGCCTTGCGGTTAAAATCTTTCCCCCCAACAGCTCCCGGCAGAGAAGACAACATGGAATGCACCATCACTTGGACCGGAAGCGGCGGCATGACCTTCCTGGCCGAAACCGGCAGCGGCCATCTGCTGGTCATGGACGGCGCCCCCGAAGGCGGCGGACGCGATCTTGCGCCCCGGCCAATGGAAACCGTGCTGGCCGGTGCGGGAGGATGCACCGCTTACGATGTCGTGCTGATTCTCAAGCGGGGACGGCAGGATGTGCGCGGCTGCACGGTGCGCCTCGAAGCCGAGCGCGCCGGGGAAGACCCCAAGGTGTTTACCCGAATCCGTTTTCACTACACCGTCAGCGGGCGCGGCCTCAAGCCCGAAGCCGTCGAGCGCGCCATCCGGCTATCGGCGGAAAAATACTGTTCGGCCTCGATCATGCTCGGCAAAACCGCCGAAATCAGCCATGACTGGACGATCCTCGAAGCCGGCTGACCCCTCGCCGCACGCCCGCACGCCCGCCGCCCACACTCTCCTCCGCCCTATGCCATGATGAATCCCTCCAGCTATATCCAGCGTTTCCTGCTGGAAAATCTCGACATTCGCGGCGCGATCGTAAAACTCACCGACGTCTGGCAAACCCTGCAACGCGGACGCGCCTATCCGCCCGCCGTCGCCGAACTGCTGGGTGAGATGGCCGCGGTCTCCACCATGATTGCCGGCAACCTCAAACAACCGGGGCGGCTCACCTTCCAGATACAGGGAAACGGCCCGGTCAGCCTCCTGGTGGTCGACTGCCTGGAAACACTCAACCTGCGCGGCTACGCCAGAAGCGAACGCGCGGTCGTGGGCGCCGGCCTGGCGGGACTGGTCGGCGACGGGCGTCTGCAACTGAGCCTGGAAATGGAAGGGCTGGAACAGCCCTACCAAAGCTTCATCCCGCTCGAAGGCGGCAGCATCGCGGAAGTGTTCGTCCACTACCTCATACGCTCGGAACAACAGCCCACCGCGCTGTGGCTGGCCTGCGATCCAAACACCAGCGCCGCGTTCTTCACGCAGAAACTCCCCGGCGCGGACGCGAAAGACGCCGACGGCTGGACGCGCATCCTCACCCTGATGGAAACCATGCGCCGCAAGGAACTCCTCGCGCTCGATCCCGCCGCCCTGCTCCAGCGCCTCTTCGTCGAAGAAGACATCAGCCTCTACCCCGCCCGCGCCGTCACCTGCCACTGGCCGCCCGATCCGGAAAAGATCGCCGCCATGCTGCGCGCCTTGGGCGAAGAAGAAATCCGCGCCATCGTCGACGAACGCGGAGAAGTCATCATCCGCGATGAACTATCGAACCACACCTACCATTTCGACGCGGAAGACATCGCCGCCGTATTCAAACCGATAACCCTGCACTGACCAGGCATCTACACACTCCGCAATGGCTGGTGATGAGGCGAGAGCCCCCCAGCCTCGTCATTGCGAGGAGCGCAGCGACGTGGCAATCCAGTTCCAACCATCCGGCGCGCAGCGCCGCTGTTTTCTTGGCGGTGGGGGAGGACAGGCGCTTCGTTCCTTTTTCCCTTTTTTAGTTTCCTGAAGTTGCCGGTCAATATCGCGGAAGGTATCATCCGCAATATCATGCGAGCCGTTCTGGACACCAACATTCTGGTTGCGGGGCTGTCGAGCCGTCGTGGCGCGCCGCCTGACGCCATTGGCGTCCCCGGCGCTGTGGCTGGAATACGAAGACGTACTCAAACGCACGGATATCCGGAGCTTGCACCATTTGTCCGGCGCGGAAGTCGACGGTTTTCTGGATGCGCGCGCTTTGGCCTCCGTCTGCTCGCGCCCGCCGAATGCCTGACCCTGCTGGAGACTTCATCATGAGCCAACTTGCCCTGCGCCTGCCCAATTCCCTGCACGAACGCGCCCGCAAACTTGCCTTGCAGGAAAACACCTCGCTCAACCAATTCATTGCGCTCGCCGTGGCGGAAAAGGTTTCGGCGCTGGAAACCGCCCGTTTTTTCAGCGAACGCGCCGCGCGCGGCGATCTGGAAACCTTGCAGACCTTGCTCGACCGGGCGCCCGACGCAATCCCCGCGCCGGAAGATGACGTGTTGCCCTCCCGTTCGTGACGGGCGCGGCGCTTTACCGTCCATCGCACGAAGGGAATCCATCGGAAGAATGCGCCATTGCAAAAGCCGCCCCCAACCTCGTCACTGCGAAAGCCCTTCCACCTCGTCGCTTCGCTCCTCGCAATGACGAGTTCTTCCGATGGACCTTCCCTCCCCCGCTTGGCGGGCGAGAGGGTGGCCGAAGGCCGGGAGAGGGTTTCGTTCCATGCGGAGCGCAGCGACGCTGATTAAAGAGGGGGTGGGGAAAGGAAGGGGGCGCTTGTCTGTGCCCCACCGTAAAGAAAACAGCGTCGCTTCGCTCCGCAAGGAACGCACTGGAGTGCCACGTCGCTTCGCTCCTCGCAATGACGAGTTCTCCCGATGGACTCCCCTCCCCCGCTTGCGGGGGAGGGTGGCCCGCTAGGGCCGGGAGAGGGTTTCCTTCCATACGGAGCGCAGCGACGCTGATTTCTTTGCGATGGGAAGTGGGCGGGCGTTCCCTTCCTTCCTCCCCCTTTTTATTCAGCGGC